>DATABK010000599.1:0-11253 GCA_036259695.1 Actinomycetes bacterium
CTCGGCCGTGAGGGCGGCGTGCAGGGAGACAAGGTCGGCCGACTCCAGCAACACCTCCAGCCCCACCCGCTCGATCGGCGGCTCCGAGCGGACCTGGGGCAGGTCGTAGCCGAGGACCCGCATACCCAGGCCGGCGGCCCGGCCGGCCACGGCGGCGCCGATGGCCCCGCAGCCGACCACGCCCCAGGTGAGGACGGACAGGCGCCGCAGGGGCCGGGCCGCCTCCAGCCCCCAGGTGCCGTCGCGGACCGAGCGGTCGAGCACCGCCACCCCCCGCAGCAGGGCCATGGCCAGGGCCAGGGTGTGGTCGGCGACCTCGTCGCGGCCGTAGTCGGGGACGTTCGCCACCCAGACCCCGCGCTCGGCGGCGGCCTGGACGTCGACGTTGTCGACCCCGACCCCGTACCTGACCACCAGGCGGCAGCGGGGCAGCGCGTCCAGGACGGCGGCGGTGATGGGCACGTACTGGTTGATGAGCACGTCGGCGTCGCCGGCCTGGGCGGCCACCTCCTCGGAAGTGCGGCAGGCCAGCACCCGCAGCTCGACGTCGTGACCGTCCAGGGCCGCCCGCTCCGGGTCGACGCCGTCGTGGTCGCAGTCGGTGATCACCACCACCCCGGCCATTGCCTACTCCCCGGTGGTCCCGTCGAGCTGCTCGCGGAGGATGTCGGCGTGGCCGACGTGGCGGCCCGTCTCCTCGATCATGTGGACCAGGATCCAGCGCCGGCTCATCTTCCAGCCCTGGCGCCGGGGATGCTCGACGATCTCGTCCAGCGAGGACGCGGCGGCCACGATCTCGCGGCTGCGGTCGCACTCGCCGTTGTACAGGTCGAGGACGTCCTGGGTGGTCTCGTCGGGCTCGATCCGCCAGTCGGCGTCGGGGTCCTCCTTGGTCCAGGGGAGGGTGACCTCCTGGCCGGTCCACACTCCCTGGAACCACGAGCGCTCGACGTAGGCGAGGTGCTTGACCAGGCCGAGCAGGCTGGTCCCGGACGGGACCATGGCCCGGCGCAGCTGCTCGTCGTCCAGGCCCTCCAGCTTCCACAGCAGGGTCGCCCGCAGGAAGTCGAGGAACCCGGCCAGTGTCTCCCGCTCGCCGCCGATCGACGGCGGCTCCGGGCGGTTGTCGGTGGTCATGGCCCTCCGGTCGTCTCGAAGTGGTCGCGGCAGCCCAGCGAGCAGAAATACCACGTGGCCCCGTCGCGAACCGCGGTCGGGGCGCCGGCCACGGCCACGGTCATGCCGCAGACCGGGTCGACCGCCTCGGCCGGGGCCGCCGAGGAGCCCTCGGACCGGGCCGGGGCCAGGCCGGCCGGGTCGGCGGCCTGTCCGTGGCGCCAGTCGACCAGCTCGGCCAGGACGGCCACGGCGATCTCCTCCTGGGTGGAGGGGCCGAGGTCGCGGCCGGCCGGGCTGCGCACCCGGGCCAGGTCCTCCTCCTCGACCCCCCGATCCCGGAGGGCGTCGAGCACGACCGCGGCCCGCCGGGCGCTGGCCACCAGGGCGACGTAGCCGACCCCGGCCTTGAGGGCCGAGGCGAGGGCGTCCTCGTCGCCGTGGCCCATGGTCGCCACCACCACCGCGTCCGGCTCGGCGTCGGTGCCGAGCTGGTCGGTGACCCGCCAGCCGACGATGCGGGCCAGCTGGACGAGTGTCCGGCCGGCGACGCCCTCGCCGAGCACGGCCAGCAGCGGCCCCGGCAGCTCGGGCTCGATCAGGACCTCGACCACCCCCTCGGAGGCGCAGCGGCTCTCGGCCACGACCACGTCGTCGGGGGCGCCGGCCCCCGATCCGGCCGGGCCGATCTGGACAAGGCGGGGCTCGCCGTCGGCCAGGGCCCGCAGGGCCTCGCGGACCACGATCGGCTCCGAGCAGGCCCCGCCGACCCACCCGGCCAGGGCCCCGTCCGGGGTGACCAGGGCCCGGTCCCCCCGCCGGGTCGAGGCCGGCCGGACCACCCTGACCACGGTGGCCAGGGCGTACGGCTTGCCCTCGCCGGCCAGCCGCCCGGCCTTGACCAGCACGTCGCTTCTGTTCACCGGGGCACCCCGCCGGGGTTCCCCGGACCCCTCCGGGACGTCATCTCACTCGGCGAGGCCGGCGGTGACCAGCGCCTGCCAGACCTTGTCGGGGCCCATGGGCATCT
This sequence comes from Actinomycetes bacterium, assembly GCA_036259695.1. GTDB lineage: Bacteria > Actinomycetota > CALGFH01 > CALGFH01 > CALGFH01 > CALGFH01. The sequence goes on from DATABK010000599.1 coordinate 2,147, forward strand.
GGATCTCACGCACCCCGGCGTGGGCGAGGGCGTCCACGACCGCGTTGACGAACGCCGCCGGGGAGCCGACGGTGGCCGACTCGCCGACCCCCTTGGCCCCGATCGGGTGGTGGGGGGAGGGGGTAACGGTCTCGCCGAGCTCGAACCTGGGCGTCTCCCACGAGGTCGGGATCAGGTAGTCGGAGAAGTTCGACCCGATGCAGTTGCCGAGCTCGTCGAAGGTGATCAGCTCCATGGCGGCCATGGCGAACCCCTCGGTGAGCCCGCCCATGATCTGGCCCTCGACGATCATCGGGTTGATCCGGACCCCGCAGTCGTCGACCGCCACCATCCGCTTGACCTTCCACTGCCCGGTCCCCCGGTCGACCTCGACGGCGACCGCGTAGGTCCCGAACGGGTAGGTCATGTTGGGCGGGTCGTAGTAGGTGACGCCCTCCAGCCCGGCCTCCATCCCCTGGGGGTGGTTGGTGTAGGCGGCGAAGGCGGCCTCCTGGATGGTCGTCTGCCGGTCGGGGGCGCCCTTGACCTGGAACCGGTCCCCGGCCCACTCCAGGTCCTCGGGGGCGACCTCGAGCAGGTGGGCGGCCAGCTCCCTGGCCTTGTCGCGCAGCTTGCGCGAGACCATGGCCGTGGCCGCCCCGGCCGTGGGGGTGCTCCGGGAGGCGTAGGTGCCGAGGCCGTAGGGGGTGTTGTCGGTGTCGCCGTGCTGCACCAGCACGTCCTCCGGCGGGATGCCGAGCTCGTTGGCCACGATCTGGGCGAAGGTCGTCTCGTGGCCCTGGCCCTGGGTCTGGACGCCGATCTTGAGGATCGCCTTGCCGGTCGGGTGGACCCGCAGCTCGGCCGAGTCGAACATCTTCAGGCCGAGGATGTCGTAGTCCTTGCTCGGCCCGGCCCCGACGACCTCGGTGAAGGTGGCCACCCCGATGCCGAGCAGCTTGCCGTCGTCGCGGGCCCGGGCCTGCTCGGCCTTGAGGTCCTCGTAGCCGAGCATCTCCAGGGCCTTGTCCATGGCCGTCTCGTAGTCGCCGGAGTCGTACACGAACCCGGTGGCCGAGGTGTAGGGGAACTGCTCGGGCTGGATGAAGTTCCGGCGGCGCAGCTCGACCGGGTCGATGCCGAGCTCGTAGGCGGCCGTCTGGACCAGCCGCTCGATGAAGAACGAGGCCTCGGTGACCCGGAAGGAGCACCGGTAGGCGACCCCGCCGGGGGCCTTGTTGGTGTAGGCCCCGTCGGTGACCACGTGGGCCGCCGGGATGTCGTAGGAGCCGGTGACGATGTGGAACAGACCAGCCTTGAGCTTGCTCGGCTGGGCGTCGGCGTAGGCGTAGCCCTGGTCGGACAGCATGTTGACCCGCAGGCCGAGCATCTTGCCGTCCTCGCGCAGGGCCAGCTGGCCCTTCATGTAGAAGTCGCGGGCGAACCCGGTCGAGATCAGGTTGCCGGTGCGGTCCTCGATCCACTTGACCGGCCGCCCCAGCAGCAGCGAGGCCGCGGTCGCGACCACGTAGCCCGGGTACACGGGCACCTTGTTGCCGAAGCCGCCGCCGATGTCGGGCGAGATGATCTGGATCTGGTGCTCGGGCAGCCCCGCGACCAGCGCGAACACCGTCCGGTGGGCGTGTGGGGCCTGGGACGTCATGTAGATGGTGGCCTTGCCGGTGACCGGGTTGACGTCGGCCACACACCCGCAGGTCTCCATCGGGGCCGGATGGCAGCGGGGGTAGAAGGTCTCATACTCGACCACCCGGTCGGCCTGCTGGAACGCCCGCTCGGTGGCCTCGGGGTCGCCGGCCTCCCAGTGGTAGATGCGGTTGTCCTGCTTGTCCTCCTTGTCGTCCCGGATCACCGGGGCGCCCGGCTCGAGGCTCTGCTGGGGGGAGATGACCGCCGGCAGCGGGTCGTAGTCGACCTCGATCAGCTCGAGGGCGTCGTGGGCGATGTAGGGGTCCTCGGCGATCACGCAGGCGACCTCCTGTCCCTGCATGCGCACCTTGTCGGTGGCCAGCACGGCCTGGGTGTCGCCGGACAGGGTCGGCATCCAGGCCAGGTTGTGCTGGGCCAGCAGCTCGCCGGTGACCACCGCCACCACCCCGTCGAGGGCCTCGGCGGCCGAGGTGTCGATCGAGTTGATCCGGGCGTGGGCGATCGGGCTGCGCAGGACCGACATGTGGAGCATGCCCGGCAGGTTGATGTCGTCGACGTAGTTCCCCCTGCCCTGGAGGAAGCGGTCGTCCTCCTTGCGCTTGACGCTCTTGCCCAGCCAGTGCGCGTGCTCGGCGGTGTGCTCCTGGGTCATCTCTCGGCCTCCTGCAGCTTCTTCGCCGTCCACTGCACCGCGTTGACGATGTTCTGGTAGCCCGTGCAGCGGCAGAGGTTGCCCGACAGCGCCCAGCGGATCTCCTCCTCGCTGGGGTCGGGGTTCTCCTCCAGCAGGGCCTTGGAGGCGAGCAGCATCCCCGGGGTGCAGAAGCCGCACTGGAGCCCGTGCTCCTCCTTGAACCCCTCCTGGATCGGGTGGAGGGTGCCGGCCGCGGCCAGGCCCTCGACGGTGGTCACCTCGCGGCCGTCGGTCTGGACGGCGAACATCGTGCAGGACTTGACCGGGGTGCCGTCCAGCAGCACCGTGCAGGCGCCGCAGCTGGTGGTGTCGCAGCCGACGTGGGTGCCGGTGAGGCGCAGCTTGTCCCGCAGGAAGTGCACCAGCAGCATCCTCGGCTCGACCTCGGCCGAGCGCTCCTGCCCGTTGACCGTCACGGTGACCTTCACCGCTCACCCCCGTCTGGTCCGCCTGGCTTCTCCTGCAGCTCGTCCATCACGCCGGCCACGGTCTCCTCGCCGCTGAAGTAGTCGTGTCGCTCGGTGGCCTCCAGCGAGGCCTCGGTGGTCACCGGCTCGCCTTCGGCCGACCCCTCCCGGGGCGGGCCGCCCTCGGCCCCTGGCGGCCCGGCCAGGTTGACCGTGGCCCCGCAGGTCGGGCACTGGATCGTCCCGGCCGAGGGGGACAGGGCGTGCTGGCCCTGCTCCGGGGGCAGCTCGGCCCCGCAGTTCGGGCAGCGCTGGTCGGCCATGGTCGCTCCCTGCTCGGTCGGTGCGGTCGAGCCGGCCCAGCCGGCGGCCGGGCGAGCACCGCCGCCGACCTGGCCGTCGGCCGCCCCGACCGACCGGGCGACTTCCCGCAGGGCCCGCTCGGTGAACACCCGCACCACCGTCCGCTTGTAGTCGGCGGTGCCGCGGGTGTCGCTGTGCGGCCGGGCGGCCTCGGCGGCCAGCCGGGCCGCCTCGGCGATCACGTCGTCGGTGAGGGTCGAGCCGGCCAGGGCCTCCTCGGCGGCGGTGGCTCTGAGATTCGTCGGGCCGACCGCGGTCAGGGCGATCCCGGCCCGGCCGACCTTCCCGTCCGTCATGGCCAGGTGGACGGCGACCCCGACGGTGGCGAAGTCGCCGACCTTGCGCTCCAGCTTGAGGTAGGTGCCGCCGGCGATGGGGCCCGGGTCGGGCACCCGGACCTCGGTGATGATCTCGGTCGGCTGGAGCGAGGTCACGAACGGCCCCTCGAACAGCTCCCGGACCGGGATCGTCCGGCTCCCGTCGGGGCCCTGGGCGACGACCTCGGCATCCATGGCCAGCAGGGCCGAGCCCCAGTCGCCCTGGGGGTCGGCGTGGGCCAGGGAGCCGCAGACGGTGCCGAGGTTGCGGATGATCGGGTCCGAGATCATGGGGGCCGCGGCCCCCAGCGTCCTCCAGCGCCCGCCGCCCAGGAGCTCTGACCGCTCGCAGGTCCTGGTGCGGACCAGGGCGCCGATGCGCAGGCCGCCGCCGTCGGCGGCCAGGGTGTCCAGGCCGGGCAGGCGGTTGATGTCGACCACCACCCGGGGGGCGGCCAACCGCAGCTTCATGAGCGGGATGAGGCTCTGCCCGCCGGCGAGCACCTTGGCGTCGTCCTCGAACCGGGCGAGGGTGTCGAGCGCCTCCTCCAACGTCGCCGGCGCGACATACTCGAAGCTGGCCGGATACATAGGCGACCGCCTTTCCGTTCCCGACGCTGGGCTCAGCCCCGGGATCATATCGGACAGCATGTCCGTGCTGAACAGGCCTGTTGCGTGCCTGCCCTCCTACAACGCATACCGGCCGGTCCAGCTCAGCCGGGCTGTCGCCAAGCCTCCGGCCCAGCCACCCGGTCGCGCCAGAGCGGAACCAGGGCGGCCAGCACCAGCAGGGCGGTGACGGCGAACGCGGCCGGGTAGCTGGTCCGGGCGGCGGCCACCCCGAACCCGAAGGCGCCGGCGCCGATCCCGACGTCGTAGGCGAGGTTCCAGATGGCGCTCACCGTCCCGTAGTCCGAGGCCGCCACCCGGTTCAGCATCAGGGTCATGGTGGCGTTCTGGGTGGCCCCGAAGCCGGCCCCGAACAGCACCATGCCGGCGACCACGGCCAGCGGCCGGTCCAGCAGGACCAGGGCGCCGATCCCGGCCGCGGTGACGACCACCCCGGGCACGAGCAGGGTCGCCGGCCCGTGGCGGTCGCCGTACCGCCCGGCCCACCAGCGGGTGGCGGTGGAGGCCACCGCCTGGACGAACAGCCCCAGCGCGGCCAGGTTGGCCGGCCCGCCGGTCACGGCCAGGGGCAGGAAGGTGACCACGACCCCGGCGCTCATGGCCGCGGCGGCGAAGGTGACCGCCGGCCGGAGCAGGGCCGGGGTGCGCAGCCCGGTCAGGATCCCGACCGGCGGCTCCTGGGCCGGCTCCCGCCCGGGCAGGCCCGGGACCACGGCCAGCCCGGCCAGCGCGGCCACCGCCCCGGCGACGAACACCGCCGGGTAGCCGACCTCGGAGGCCAGCCAGACCCCCAGCGGCAGGGCCGCCACCCCGGGGACCCCGACCACGATCCCGAACAGCCCCAGCCCCTCCCCGCGGCGCTGGGGCGGGACCAGGGAGGCGACCAGCGCCCCGCCGACGACCACGACGACGGCGAAGCCCAGCCCCCGGACCACGCTGACCAGCAGGACCGCGGGCAGGGTGGCCGCCGCCGGCAGGGCCAGGGCCGGCGCCCCGAGCAGGACCAGCCCGGCCCCCAGCAGCCCCCGGTACCCGAACCGGGCGGCCAGCCGGGGGACGGCCAGCTCCCCGGCCACCGTGGCCGCCATCAGCGCCCCGGTGACCAGCCCGGCCCCGACCCCGCCGGCCCCGGCCTCGGACGCGTACAGCGGCACCACCGACAGCAGCAGGAAGAACCCGCACATGGCCCCGAACGAGGCCACGAACACCAGCGCCAGGGCGCGGCTCAGGATCGGCGGTCGCGGGTCCCCTGGCCGCGCGGCCTGGTCCCTACCGCGCGGCCGCACGCTGGTCGTTGACCCAGGCGCCGAGCAGGCCGCGGTAGTGGGCGACGAACTGGTCGTGCTCGTGCGGGGGGAAGGCCCGGCGGATGGTCTCGACCAGGTGGGCGTCGAACTGGGGGCTGGCGATGTACTCGGCCATGCACTCCTCCGCGTGGGCCAGGTGCCGGTCGCAGAACTCGCGGAAGCGGTCGGCCTCGTAGTAGTCGTCGGCCAGGGCCCGGTAGGCGGCCAGCTTCTCGGACCAGCCGACGCCGGGGTCGTCGGCCACGGCGTACCAGCGGGCGATCTCGGTGTCCAGGCGCATCGCCCGGCCGGTGACGGCGCAGTACAGCGACCATTTGGCCAGGGCGCAGACCGCCCAGGGGAAGTAGTAGTGGAGCGAGATGAGCGCCATGTCGGGGGTGGCGTTGGCGAAGTCGATCGGCCAGCACACCCCGTCGCGGACGATCACCTCGAAGCTGTTGAACTCCCAGCGGAAGAACGCGCCGACGCTCAGGCCGAAGGTGACGACCTCCTGGCCCACCTCCGGGGTCAGGAAGTCGTGGTCGACCTGGTAGCGCAGGTGCAGCGGCTTGGTCGGGTCGTAGTGCATGACCATCGTCTGGGGGCCGATGGCCAGCCCGCGGGTGAAGACGTCGTAGCCCTCGACCCCGGCCTGGACGTGCATCAGCTCCCGGCCCGAGGCGTCGTAGGCCGCCTGGAGCTCGGCCGGGTCGGCGATCCGGTAGACGTTGACCCAGCCGCCGCCGTGGAACGGCTTCATGTAGGCCGGGTAGCCGACCCGCTCCCCCACCGCATACAGGTCGAAGGCCCGGTTGTAGCGGGAGGCGGTGGGGGCGAAGCGCTCGTTCTCGGGCGGGACCTTGTGGGGCAGCAGCCAGGTCTCGGGCACCTCGAACCCGAGCCGGATGGCGGCGCAGTAGCCGGCGTGCTTCTCCATCGCCTGGAAGGTGAACGGGTTGTTGAGCAGATAGGCCCGGTCCATCAGGGCGATCTTCTTGAGCCACTCCCGCGGGTGGTCGTACCAGTAGGCCAGGCGGTCGATGACCAGGGCGTGGCGGACCGGCTGGCGGAGGTCGAAGGGCTCGATGGTGACCCGTTCGGTGGCCACCTCGTGGGTCTCGCCGTCGAGCTGGATGCGGGGGGCGAGCCGGCCCAGGTACTGCTCGAACGCGGTCGGCCAGTCGTCCTCGGTCCCGAGCAGCAGGCCGATCAGGTGGGTCGTGGTCATCGGGCCCCTTCCCTCAGCATCCGTCAGACGAACCGTGGCAGGTGGTGGGCGAGCTGGGCCCGCCAGGAGGGCCAGTCGTGGGGGACGTCGTGGCCCCACAGGTCGGTCTCGTGGCGGATCCCCTTCTCGCTCAGCAGCCGGTCGAAGGCCTTGGTCGACTCGAGCGCCCCGGTGGTGTCCTCCCACTGGCCCTGGCCGCAGACCAGCAGCAGCGACAGCCGGCCCCGGAGCCAGTCGAGGTGGTCGCCTCCGAGGTTGGCCACGTAGTCCATCGGGTTGTTGAAGTAGACGGCGTCGCCCCGCTCGCCCCAGCCCAGCTGGCCGGCGTCGTAGACGCCGCTCTGGCAGATGGCCAGGGGGAACAGGTCGGCCCGGCGGAAGGCGAAGTTGGCCGCGTGGAAGGCGCCGAAGCTGGCCCCGGTGACCATGATCTCGGTCGGGCCCCGGCAGTCGTCGTGGATGAAGGGGACGACCTGGTTGAGGATCCAGTCCTCGAACCTGCCGTGCTGGACGGCCCGGGCCTCCAGGGGAAGGTCGGGGTCGCACCAGCTGGCCCCGTCGTAGCTGTCGACCGAGTAGACCTTGACCCGGCCGGCCTCGATCAGGCCGGCGACGGCGTCGATCATGCCCCGGTCCTCGTAGTCGGAGCAGCGGCCCTGCTCGGACTGGAAGGCGAGCAGGGGGCGGCCGTGGTGGCCGTAGGCGAGCAGCCCGCCCTCGGCCCCGATCGCCGGCGACCACAGCCCGACGTAGTCCCTTCTCACCACAGCTCCTGCAGCAGCCCAACCAGCCAGGGATCAAAGGTATCGCGCCAGGCGACCCAGTTGTGGGCGTCGCGGTGCTCGGCCAGGGCGACCCGCCAGCCGCGGGCGGCCAGGGCGTCGCGCACGACCCGGTTGCCGTGGAGGTTCTCCTCGACCGTGCCGCAGGTCAGGGCGGCCACCTCCGGCTCGGCCGACCCGGCGCCCCCGGCGGCCAGGTCGTCGACGAACCGGGTGATGCGCTCGAACCGGGGGAAGCCGTGCTCGTGGGCGTCGGTGTCGGGCCGGAAGAAGCTGCCCGACTGGAGGAACAGGCCGCCGAAGCTGGCCGGGGCGGTGCGGGCCGCGGCCAGGGCGGCCAGGCCGCCGAGGCTGGCCCCCATCCCGACCAGGTACCGGCGCCCGGGCGGGGTCGGGGCGAGCGCCTGGAGGGCCGGCAGAACCTCGCTGACCAGCGCCCGGGACCAGGCCGGGGAGGCCGAGTAGTGCTCGTTGCGGTCGACCGGGGCGAGCAGGGCGGCCCGCATCGGCGGCAGGCGGCCCTCGGCGGTGGCCACGGTGAGGAACTCGAGCAGGCCGGCGTAGCGGGCGTACTCGGGGCCGTCGTGGACGACCAGCATGGGCAGGGGGTCGCCGGGCCGGCCCCGTCGGCCGTCGGGGCTGCGCCACAGCTCGACCGGGACCCTGGTCCCGAGCACCCGGCTGGGCACGGCCAGCCCGGTGGTCGCCGGCGTGGAGAGCCGGCCGGCGGCGGCCAGCCAGCCCGGCGGCCGGTAGCCGGGGAACTCGACCACCGACTTCTCGCCGAAGGGCCCGGAGGCCCGCAGCGGGTTGGCCGGGTCGGGCAGCAGCACCGGCCCGGCTCCCGGGTAGCGCAGGGCCAGCTGGTACTCCATCCGGTCCACCGCCGGCCGGGGGAAGTCCAGCACCCAGGACCCTGCCGCCTCGTCCCTGGTGAACGCCGGCCCGCCCCGGGGCCGCTGGACCTCCTGGTAGAGCCGCACCTCCTCGAGGGCGGTCTCCGGGTCGGGCACCCGGAACCGCACCCGGACGGCGCTGACCTCGGGGCCGGCCCCGGCCGTGGCTGGCTGGGTCATCCCCGGAGCATAGCGCCGACACCCGGTGGGAACTTGTGGGCGTTTCGTTGTCCTTGCCGGTTCCTGCTGGCAAGATACTTTTCCATTCGGGCCACGGAGTCGTGGGAGAAGGTCAGCCCGTGGCAGAGCCGGTCCTGCTCATCTCCAGCGACCCCTTCCTCGGGGCCAGCCTCGAGGCGGTCGCCCGCGGCCGCCTCCAGATCGCCCGCCTGGACCCCGCCCGCCGCCCGCCGGCCTGGCCCGCCAGCCCCTCGGCCACCGTCGTCCTCGACGTCACCGCCCGCCAGCGCGACCCCGTCCACACCTGGGTCCGCCGCCACCACGCGGGCCCCTTGGTCATCCTCCTCAAGCCGGGAGAGCGCCAGCCGCCGGTGCCGCCTGGTCCCAGTACGACGGTGGTGGCCCGCCCGTTCCGGCTGATCGAGCTGGTCGCCCTGCTCGAACGCCCGCCGACGCCGCCCGCTGCCCGGAAGGGGGACGCCGAAGCCGTGGATGCGGAGGGAGAGCGGGAGGGGGAAGGGGAACCTCCACCCGTCCCCCTGCGAGCCGCCGGTCGGCTGCCCCGGCCCGACTGGCCGACGGCGGCGACCCGGCTGGCCGGCCGGCGGCCACGGCGGCCGCGGCGGGGCAGGGGGCCGAGCGGAGTCTGGCCGTGGCGGCGGCGGTGCCGGAGCGGC
>DATABK010000600.1:0-3146 GCA_036259695.1 Actinomycetes bacterium
TCGACCACGTGTCGCCGATGAAGGTCCTCCAGCTGCACGCTCGCTACCGCGACGAAGCCGGGGAGGACACGGTGGTGGACGCCGAGGGAGCGCTCCTCCGTTCGGCTGGCCACGACGTGATCCCGGTGCACGCGCGGGCCCCGGCGTCGGTGCCGGCGGCCGCCGCGCTGCTCCTGACCTCGCCGTGGAACGTCGCCTCCGCCCGGCGCGTCGGCGAGGCCGTGCGCCGCCACCGGCCCGACGTGGCCCACGTCCACAACACCTGGTTCGCGCTGACCCCGTCGGTGGTGGCGGCCCTGGACGGCATCGGGGTGCCGGTGGTGGCGACGCTGCACAACTACCGGCTGATCTGCGCCAACGCGTCCCTGTTCCGCGACGGGCGGCCGTGCGAGGACTGCGTCGGCACCCACCCCTGGCACGGCGTCCAGCACCGCTGCTACCGGGGCTCGGCCGTGAGCTCGGCGGCGGTGGCGGCCACCATCTCCCTCAACCGGGCCGTCGGGACCTGGGACCGGCACGTGGGCCTGTTCCTGGCCCTCAACGACTTCGCCAGGGACCGGTTCGTGGCCGGCGGGCTGCCGGCCGACCGGGTCTGGGTCAAGCCCAACTCGGTCGCCGACCCCGGTCCCCGGCCCGGGCCGCCGTCGGGCTCGCGGACGGTGCTGTTCGCCGGGCGGCTCACCCCCGAGAAGGGCGTCGGGGTGCTGCTGGAGGCCTGGCGGCGGCTGGCCCCGGCCGGCCTGGAGCTGGTGGTGGCCGGCGACGGGCCGATGCGGGCCGAGCTGGAGCGGCGGCCTCCGCCGGGGGTGCGCTTCCTCGGCCAGCTCGACCCGGCGGCCGTGCAGGGCTGGATGCTCCGCTCCCGGGCCCTGGTCTTCCCGACCTGGCTGTACGAGGGCCAGCCGATGAGCGTGCTGGAGGCGTTCGCGGCCGGGCTGCCGGTGCTCGCCTCCCGCCTGGGCGGGAACGCCGAGCTGGTCGGCGCCCTCGGCGACGGCTGGCTGGCCCCGGCGCGGGACCCGGCGGCGCTGGCCGAGCGGCTGGCCGACCTGGCCGACGACGCCTCCGTTGACCAGGCCGGGGCGGTCGCGCGGCGGCTCTACGAGGAGCGGTTCGCCGAGCGGCACAACCTCAAGGCCCTTGAGGCCGCCTACCGCTACTGCACCATGCGCAGCCGCAGCTTGAGGTAGCGCAGCAGCAGCCAGGCCCGCAGGTACGGGGAGATGTCCCTGGCCCAGGCCCGAACCCGGTCGACATCCCCCTCGACCAGGGCCGGCTGCTTGGCCCCGCCGCCCCGCTGGCCCATCAGCAGCATGCCGAAGGCCACCTGGTCGTAGATGAGCGGCACCACGATCAGGGTCTCGGCCTGGGCGCCGGGCACGTTGGCGGCGGCCAGGCGGCTGCGCTCCTCCTCGTCGACCATCTTGGAGCCCATCTCGACCACCTCGAGCAGTAGCTCGCGGTTGTCCTCGATGGTCATGTGCTCCTCGAACGAGCTCAGCCCGACCCCGCCGGCCACCTGGAGCATGCCCTGGTCGTTCTCGAGCAGGATCACGGCCAGGTCGACCGGGAACCAGTTGGCGATGTCGTCGGCCGCCATCTGGGGCACGTTCTGCTCGTACAGCCGGTACCGGTGGCCCTCCAGGGAGCGGAAGATCCGCTGGATCGACGCGGTCAGCTGGTTGAAGTCGTTGATCCCGCCGGCCGGCCCCCGGACCTCGGTCGCCTTGGCCTTGGCCGGCGTCGCCTTGCGGTCGCGGGGCTGGCGGGTGCGCCGCCAGGGCGGCTCGGGCCGGGCCAGCTCCTGGGAGGCCGAGTCGAGCAGCCGCAGGTCGCCCGCCGGCTGGGGCTGGCCGTTGGAGGAGCCGTCCACCTCGGCCAGGATGGCCAGGTCGCGGCTGACCTCCTCGGGAATCTCAGCCCGCCTGGCCCCGGCGGCCCCACCACGCAGCTGCTGCCCGGTCCGCCACGACACCAGCGCGACACTGATCGCCAGCCCGAGCAGCCCGCCAACCGCCGCCGCCCGCCTCGGCTGCGGCTGGGCGGGCTCCTCACCGACGTCGGCCTGCGGCAATGCGCCCGGCGGAACCAGGCCGGCGCCGGCCTCCCCGGCGCGTCGCTTGTCGTCCGCGAGTTGCCGCTGCTCGGCCCGCACGGCCTCCCGGTCCGCCTCGAGGCTCTGGTCGCCGGGGTTGGCATCGAGCCGCGCCTGGATGTCCTCCATGTCGTCCTCAAGCTGGTTCTGGCGCTTCTGGATCGCAGCAACAGCCTTGCTGGCCTGCTGGCGGAGCGCGGTCTCGTAGGCTTGCGGAATCAGCTCGGCCAGGTACTTGGCGCCCTCAGGCGTGGCGTCGAGCACCCGGATGGTGATGACGTCGGCGTCCCCGGCCGCCTCGATGCTCAGTCTGTCCTTCAGCTGGCTACGGGTGACGGGGTGCTCACTCTGCTGGCTCAGCGTCACCGCCTGCTCGAGCACGGCAGCGGAGTTCAGCCGCTCCACATGGTTGCGGAGAATCCGGTCGGGATCCTGGTCGCCGTCGTTCAGGGCGCTGTCCTGTACGAACAGCTCCAAGGTGGCCTCGTAGCGTTCCGGCTGGCGGGCCGACCACCCGTAGGCGGCGAGCACGCCGACCAGCACCGCAAGCGCGATCAGCCACTTGTGGCGTAGCAACGAATCGACGAGGCTCGGGCCTGCGTCCCAGTCCTGCGGCCCCCGCTCCAACAGATTGCCTCCCCCATGGCCGACCGGTGGCTTGCAGAATTGTATCGGTGTATCCACCGCCTCACGCGACTGGTCGTCAATTACTCAGCAAAGTTCTCGATGCTGACCACCGGCAGCGACCACCCATTCACCCGTTTCGGCGGCTCTTTGCGTTTGCAACTGCCGGCCTGGCAGCATTTGACGGGTGGGTGATCGAGCCTTGACGCATCGGCCGCTCAGAGTCGAGGTGCTTGGCTCGGTCGGCGATATCGCGGAAGAGTGGGAGCGGCTCGCTGATTCCGCCAACGCCGCTCCCTTCCTCAGGCCGGCCTGGACGCATGCCTGGTGGCAGGCGTTCGGCGGCGGCCGCCTGGAGATCGTCACCCTCCGCGACGGCCGTCAGGGTGACGCCCTGGTCGCCCTGATCCCGTTGCAGCAACGCCTC
>DATABK010000601.1:0-2441 GCA_036259695.1 Actinomycetes bacterium
CGCCGACGCCCGCGCCCTGCCCCTACGGCCGGGCTCGCTGGACGCGGCCGTCACCGAGCCGCCGTATGACCGGCAGGCGGGGCCGCTGGCCGGCCAGGCCCTGGTCGAGCTCCACCGGCTGCTGCGCCCGGGCGGGGCGGCCGCCATGCTGTGTGCCGCCTGGCAGGCGCCCGGGCTGCGGGCCACCGCGACCGGGCTCGGCTGGCGGGTCGTGCTCGACTGCCCGGTGGACCGCAGGGGCGTCGCCGTGGTGGCCCTGGCCTGGCGACGCCCCTAGCCGGGGCGGGAGCGACGCTCGGCCTGGCCGGGCGGCCGGTCCCCACCGATGGCGAAGCCCAGGTGCTGGCCGCGGAAGTTGAGCGCGAAGAACTCCGGCTCCAGGCCCCGCCCGCGGGCCTGGTCGACCAGCCACATGAACCAGTTCTGGCCGAGCCCGGGAGCGGCCGGCTCCCCGACCACACAGCAGGGCAGGACCACGCAGCTGTTCCCGGCCTCGGCCACGGTGTCGAGCACGGCCAGGTTGCTGCCGTGGGCGTGCAGGGCGACCAGCAGGTCGTAGCGGCGGCCGAGGGCCGGCCCGAACGGGACCCGGCGGCGGGTCACCGTGGCCTGGTCCAGCCGCACCCGCCGGCCGCTGGCCAGCTCCCGGTAGCGGGGCGGGAGGGGCTGGTCGACCGGGTCGACGACCTCGGCCTGGAACCCGGCCTGGCCGAGCAGGTGGGCGAGCAGCCCCTTGCCGCCGCCGACGTCGGCCACCGAACACGGCGGGAAGCGCTCGGCGATCCAGGCGGCCAGCAGCTGGAACCGGAACTTCTTCATCTTGGGGAGGTCGTCCCCGGACCGCCGCCCGCCGGCCGGCCCGGGCAGGGTCAGCCCGAGCTCCTCCAGGGAGGGCGGCGGCGGGTAACGGTGGGCCATCTCGCCACGGGCAACGACCCGCCGGCGAGGGTTGTTCCGGTCAGGCGACCGCGCCGAGGGGCTCGCCGGAGGTCGCCCGGGCCAGGTCGGAGGCGGTGATCAGGCCGAGCAGCCGGCCCCCGGCGACGACCGCGGCCACCGTCCGGCCGTTGGCCAGCCGGGCCGCCAGGCCGGCCACCGGCTGGTCGGGGGCGACCAGGACCAGCGCCGATGTCGGGATGGCGACATCGCCGGCCCGGACGATCTGGCGCCGGTCCATCGGGACGGCCCACAGCGCGGCCGCGGTGACCACCCCGGCCGGGCGGCCGTCGAAGGTCCGCAGGGGCAGGGCGGCGGCCTGCCAGGGCTCGACGTAGTTGCGCAGGAAGGCGTCGACCGTGAACCAGGCCGGCGCGGTCACCGGCGCCGGGGTCATGACCTGGCCGGCCAGCAGGCCGCCGGCCTCGCCGCCCAGGAGGGCGTGGTCGCGCTCCTGGCGGGCGGCGATGACCAGGAACCAGCCGACCAGGGCGGTCCACAGGGTGCCGATCCCCCAGCCGGTCACGGTGCCGAGCAGGCCGTAGGCGACCAGCCCGACCCCGACCCACACCCCGGCCCGGGTGGCGGTGACGGCGGCCCGGACGCGGCTGCCGTGGCGGCGCCAGAGGAGACCGCGCAGGACCCGCCCGCCGTCCAGGGGGGCGGCCGGGAGCAGGTTGAACACCGCCAGGGCGGCGTTGCCGACGGCCAGCCAGGCGGTGATGGCCACGGCCACGACCGGGCCCCCGAGGGCCGACAGGCCGAACGCGGCCAGCCCGAAGGCGACGGCCAGGGCCAGGCTGACCCCGGGGCCGACGACCGCCACCCGGAGCTCGTCGCGCGGGCTGGCCGGCTCGTCCTCGAGCTGGGCGACGCCGCCGAGCAGCCACAGGGTGATGCCGCGGACCCGCAGCCCGGCCCGGCGGGCGACCAGGGCGTGGCCGAGCTCGTGGGCCAGCAGCGAGCCCAGGAACAGCCCGGCCCCGGCCGCGCCGGCCAGCCAGTACGCGGCCGGGTCGAGCCCGGGGACCTGGACGGGCAGCAGCCGCCCGGCCAGCGACCAGGCGATCAGCAGCGCGATGAGCAGGGCGCTCCAGCTCGCCCCGACCGGGATCCCGGCGATGCGGCCGAAGCGGATGGTCGGGGTCATCTGCAACTACTCCTCAAAGACTTTTCCACAGGCACAGTATACCCCTAGGGGGTAAACGGGACGTAAGCCCCGGACGGCGGTTGACCCGGGGCGCCCCGGTCCCGGAGTATTGTCTGAACATTCAGTTAAGGGAGATGTGATGGGCGCCTCGACGGTCGCCGCGTCCCTCGGGCAGGTCGGCCTGCCCGCTCCCCTGTCCGAGCTGACCGCCCGGACCTGGGACGTGGTCGTGGTCGGCGGCGGCCACAACGGCCTGACCGCCGCCGCCTACCTGGCCCGGGCCGGCCGGTCGGTGCTGGTCCTGGAGCGGCGCGAGCGGCTCGGCGGCGCCTGCACCTTGGAGCAGCCCTTCAGC
>DATABK010000602.1:0-2459 GCA_036259695.1 Actinomycetes bacterium
GGCCAGCAGGCGCTGGACGTCGTGCGGCAGGCGCCGCGGCGGTTCCGGGTGGTCGCCCTGGCCGCGGGACGGTCGGCCGACAAGCTGGCCGCCCAGGCCCGGGAGCTGCGCCCGGCCGCGGTCGGCCTGGTCGACGAGACCAGGGCGGCCGGCCTGGCCGCCGAGCTCCCGCCCGGCTGCCGCCTGGCCGTCGGGCCCGAGGCGGTCGCCGAGCTGGCCGCCACCGACGACGCCGACGTCGTCCTCAACGGCGTCACCGGCTCGGTCGGCCTGGCCCCGACCCTGCGGGCCCTGGAGGCCGGCCGCCGGCTCGCCCTGGCCAACAAGGAGAGCCTGATCGTCGGCGGCGAGCTGGTCACCGGCATGGCCAAGCCGGGCCAGATCGTGCCGGTCGACTCCGAGCACTCCGGTCTCGCCCAGTGCCTGCGGGCCGGCCGTCCCGAGGAGGTCGCCCGGCTGGTCATCACCGCCTCCGGCGGGCCGTTCCGGGGCCGCTCGGCCGCCGACCTGGCCGACGTCACCCCGGCCCAGGCCCTGGCCCACCCGACCTGGGCGATGGGCCCGGTGATCACCATCAACTCGGCCACCCTGATGAACAAGGGCCTGGAGGTGATCGAGGCCCACCTGCTGTTCGACGTGCCGTACGAGGACATCGAGGTCGTCGTCCATCCCCAGAGCATCGTCCACGCCATGGTGGAGTGGCGCGACGGCTCGACCGTGGCCCAGCTGTCCATGCCCGACATGCGGCTGCCGATCGGCCTCGCCCTCGGCTGGCCGGAGCGGGACGAGCGGCCGGTCGGCCGCATCGACTGGACCCGGGCCCACACCCTCGAGTTCCAGCCGGTCGACCGGGCCACCTTCCCCCTGTTCGACCTGGCCGTGCGCGCCGGCCGCCAGGGCGCCACCGCCCCGGCGGCCCTGAACGCCGCCAACGAGGAGGCGGTGGCCGCCTTCCTGGATGGCAGGATCCCATTCCCCGGCATCGCCGAGGTGGTGGCCGAGGTCCTCGAACGGCACCAGCCCCCGGCCGCCCTCGACCTGGACACCCTGCTGGCGACCGAGCGGTGGTCGCGCGACCTCGCCCGTACACTGGTCGAGGACCTGATCACCTCCCGGGGGAATCGATGACCAGCCTGCTCGGCATCACGCTCTTCGTTCTTGCCCTCATGCTGGCCATCTTCCTGCACGAAGGCGGGCACTTCGCGACCGCCAAGCTCTTCGGGATGAAGGTCGAGCGCTTCTTCCTCGGCTTCGGCCCCACCATCTGGTCCTTCCGCAGGGGCGAGACCGAGTACGGCATCAAGGCTCTCCCCCTCGGCGGCTTCTGCAAGATCGCCGGCATGAGCCCGTACGAGAACGACGGCAACTTCCTGGAGGAGGACCGCTCGGGCAAGGCGGTGGCCGCCCCGACCCCGCCGGAGCGCCAGTTCCGCAACAAGCCGGCCTGGCAGCGGGCCATCGTGCTCGCCGCCGGGTCGATCACCCACTTCGTGGTGGCCATCCTGCTGACCTGGATGGTGCTGGTCGCCATCGGCATCGGCACCGGCCAGGCCACGACCACCATCGACCGCACCGTCCCGCTGGACGCGGGGACGCCCAGCCCGGCCCAGACCGGCGGCCTCCGGGCCGGCGACCAGATCGTGGCCGTGGCCGGCACCCGGGTCGAGTCGTTCGAGCAGCTGCGGGCCGTCCTGCAGGACAAGGGCGGCGAGTCCATCACCATCGAGTACGTGCGCGACGGCCAGCGGCGGTCCACCACCGTGACCCCGGTCGAGCAGAACGGCCGCGGGTTCCTCGGCTTCCAGCCCGGCGAGGAGACCAGGCGCATCGGCGTGCTGGCGGCCATCCCCGAGTCGGTGGAGCTGTTCTGGGACACCACCGTGGCCACCGTCAGGGGCCTCGGCGGCTTCGTCACCGGGCTGGCCGACCGGATGAGCGCCCCCGAGCCGGCGCCCGGCGGCGGAGGCGGCGGGGAGGTGGGCAACGGCGGTGGCGGGCCCATCGGCATCGTCGGCATCACCCGCCTGGCCGGTCAGGCCGTGGCCAACAACCAGTGGGCGATCTTCATCGCCATCCTGATCCAGCTCAACATCGTCGTCGGGGTGTTCAACCTCCTGCCCCTGCCCCCGATGGACGGCGGCTACCTGGCCTTCGTGCTCTGGCAGGTGGTGACCAGGCGCGAGGTCGACCTGCGCAAGGTCGTGCCCGTGGCCGCCCTGATCGTCGGCCTGCTGGTCATGCTCACGGTGGGCCTGGTCTGGCTCGACATCACCAACCCCGTCCCCTACCCGTTCCGATAAGGAGCCCCTGGTGGCCTTCCCGCTCGAGTTGACCGACCTGGCGGCAGGCGTCGACCGGCGGCGCTCGCGCCGGATCAACGTCGGCCGGGTCGCGGTCGGCGACGGCGCCCCCATCAGCGTCCAGTCGATGACCATCACCAAGACCGCCGACATCAACGC
>DATABK010000603.1:0-8386 GCA_036259695.1 Actinomycetes bacterium
CGACCAGGTGGTCCACCACCAGTTCCATGCCGGCGGCGTCGTCGCTGCGGACCGCGTCGGCCCTGGCCAGGCCCTCGGCCCGGGCGCCGACGACGACCACGGGCAGGTCGGCGACGACCTCGGCGAGCCGGGCCCGGTCGGGAACCGACCCGACGACCAGCAGGCCGTCGACGCGCAGGTCGCGCAGCGCCCCGATCACGCCCACGTCCAGCCGGGGCTGGCCGGCGGCGCTGGAGGGCAGCACGGCGCTGGTGAGCAGCGTGGCCAGCCGGGACTCCTCCAGGACCTGGCCGACGGCCTCGACGATGTCCATCGACCAGGGGTTGCGCAGGTCGGCGGCCAGCACCCCGACCGTGCCCGACCGCACCGCCGACAGGGACCGGGCGGCCCAGTTGGTCCGGTAGCCGAGCTCGGCGGCCGCCTGCTGGACGCGCCGGCGCTTGTCCTCGCGGACCAGCGGCTCGCCCCGCATCACCAGCGACACGAGCGACTTGGAGACCCCGGCGCGCTCGGCCACGTCGCGGATCGTGGGCCGGCGCGGCGGGCCGGCGACCTGCTCAGCCATGGCTGGACCCCGGGGCCGACGCGGGCGCGCGACCGAAGCTGGCCCCTGGGACGGCCGGGACCGCCTGCCAGGAGCCGCTGGCCACGGAGGCGTCAGCGGCGGCGATGACCTCGGCCACGGCGTGGGCGTCCTCGACGGTGGCGTTGCGCCGCTCTCCGCCGGCCACCGCGGCCAGGAACTTCTTGGCCTCGATGACCTTGAGGTCGTCGTAGCCCATGGCGATCCCCGGGCCCGGCTGGAAGCGGGCGTAGTCGCCCAGGTGGGCGTTGGCCAGCACGGTGGTGTAGCCCTGGTGAGGGCCACCGCGCCCCAGGCAGAGCCGCAGCTCGTTCATCTGCTCGAAGTTCCAGGCGGCCGACCCGTCGGTGCCGTACAGCTCGAAGCTCAGCCCGCATTGGGGACCGACGATGGTCCGCGACGCCTCCAGGGTCCCGACCGCGCCCGGACCCTGGGCGGTAGGGGCGAACCGGACCAGGGTGGCGGCGTAGTCGTCGTTCTCGACCGGGCCCAGGTCGCCGTCCTCGATGACCGCGAAGTGGGTGGCCGAGCCCATCGGCAGGATCGGCCGCTCGGCGTAGACGGTGCTGGTCAGCGCGCTGACCTCGGCGATCGGGCCGATCAGGTAGCTCACCAGGTCGACCACGTGGCTGAGCAGGTCCCCGAGGGCGCCGCTACCGGCCAGCTCCCGCTTGAACCGCCACGACAGCGCCCCCTTGGGCTCGGCCGCATATCCGGAGAAGAACACCGCCCGGACGTTGGTGATGCGCCCCAGCGCGCCCTCGGCGACCAGCTCGCGGACGTGCTCGACCGCCGGAGCGTGACGGTAGTTGAAGCCGATGGAGGTGACCACCCCGGCGGCCCGGGCGGCCGCGGCGACCTCGGCGGTCTCGCCGACGTCGCGGCCGACCGGCTTCTCGATCCAGAAGTGCTTGCCGGCCTCGGCGGCGGCCACCCCGATCTCGCGGTGGAGCACGTTGGGGGCGCAGATGGAGACCACGTCGACCTCGGGGTCGGCCAGGACCTCGCGGTAGTCGCTGCCGCTCCGCTCGTAGCCCAGGACCTCCCGCGCATAGACCACCCGGTCGGGGGCGGTATCGGCCGCGTGGACCAGCCGGGGACGGATCCCGGTCTCGGGGTAGACGTAGGGAACAGCCTGGTAGGCGCGGCTGTGGAGCTTGCCCATCCAGCCGACGCTGATCAAGCCGACGCCGATGTCGTTGATGGTGCTGCTGCTGGTGCCGTTGGTCGTGGTGCTGGTCATGAATGGCCTCCCCGTCCACCAGGGGTGAATGGTCGTGCCCGCCCGAGCTCGGCGGCGACGGCGGCGGCGAGCAGGGTGGTGTCAGAGCCGACAGCCACGAAGGTCCAGCCATCGGCCTGCCGGGCGGCCGCGGTCGCGCCGTCGCGGACGAGCAGCCCGCACGCCTTGCCGTGCCGTGCGGCCGCCGCCCGCACCCGTTCGACCGCCGCCTGGTAGGTAGCGGCCTCGAGGTCGCCGGGCACCCCGAGGTTGTGGCTGAGGTCCTGGGGGCCGACGAACAGCACGTCGACCCCGTCGATGGCGGCGATCTCGTCGACCCGCTCGACGGCGGATGCCGACTCGACCTGGACCACGCCCAGGACCTCGTCGTTGGCCCGGACGAGGGCGCCGGGGTCGAGCCCGAACCGGCAGGCCCGGTTGTAGGTGGCCACCCCCCGGTCGCCGGCGGGTGGGTAACGCAGGTGCCGGACCGCCTCGCGGACCTCCTCGGCGGTGTCCATGCGGGGCAGCATCACTCCGGCCGCGCCCAGGTCCAGGACCCGGCCGATACGGATGCGGGCGGCCGACTCCACCCGGACGACGGTCGGGACGCCGTAGGCGCCGGCGGCCGGGATCACGTCACGGACCTGCTCCTCGCCGCCCGACCCGTGCTCCAGGTCCAGCACCAGCCAGTCGACCCCGGCGGCGGCGCACGCCTCGGCCGTGACCGGCGAGGCCGCCCCGACGAAGGTGCCGAGGGTGCCCTGGCCGGCGGCCAGGCGGGCCCGCAGCCGGCCCCGGTCCAGCGGGGACGGCCCCGCCGGGATTGTGCTCGCGGCGGCGCTCATCCGTGCCACCGCTGGGTGGCCAGGCCGTCCTCGTACTCGGCCCGGAGCCGGGCCACGGCCTCCTGCTCGGCGACCTCGGCCGGGGCGACATCCCACCAGACGCCGGCGCCGGGCAGGTCGGCGTGGGGGATCGCGGGGACGACGATCACCACCGGGCCCCTGTGATCGCGGGTCTCGGCCAGCGCGGCGCGGACCTCGTCGGCGGTGGTGGCCCGGATGGCGCGGGCGCCGAGGCCCTCGGCCACCTTGCCCAGGTCGACCTCCAGGTACTCGCCCTCCAGGCGCGGCGGCTTGGCACCAGCGCCCTCAGCGGAGCTGATCAGGTCGAGGCTGCCGTCCCGATACCGGAACTCGTTGCCGAACTCGCGGCCGCTGCGCAGCATCTGCAGGCGGTGGATGACCTGGTAGCCACGGTTCTCCGGGATCACGACGGTGATCGCCAGGCCCTCCTGGGCGGCGGTGACCAGCTCGGTCGGGGCCATCAGGAAGGTGCCGTCGCCCAGGAACGAGACGATCCGCTTGGCCGGGTCGGGTTCGGCCAGGCGCACCCCGATCGCGGCCGGCAGCTCATAACCCATGCAGGAGAACCCGAACTCCAGGTGGGTGAAGCGGCCCTCGGTGGCGTCCCAGACCTTCTGTAGGTCGCCGGGCGGACCGCCGGCGGCGGCGATGATGACGTCGCCGGGCCGGGCGTGCTCCTGGAGCAGCCCGATGATCTGGCCCTGGGTGAGCACCGCCCCGGTGCCGGCCACGACGTCGGAGTCGGGCTCCAAGGCCGAGAGGTCGAAGGGCGTGTCGGGATCGATGGCGGCGGCCCGCTCGGCCTGCCACTGGCGGTTGCGGGCCCGGACCCGCTCCTGCCAGTCGGCCGGGCTGCTGGCGCCGGCGCGCCGGACGGCCTCGGTCAGGGCGGCCAGGGCGCGTTTGGCGTCGGCCACGATCCCGGTGGCGCCGAGCCGGCCGGCGTCGTAGGGGTTGAGGTTGATGCTGGCGAAGCGGACCTCCGGGTGCTGGAACAGCGACTGGGAGGCGGTGGCGAAGTCGGTCAGGCGCGAGCCGACGGTCAGGACCAGGTCGGCCTCGCGGGCCAGGTCGTTGGTGGCCGGGGTGCCCTCCAGGCCGATGCCGCCCAGCTGCCACCAGGCGCGCTGCTGGACCGCGCCCTTGCCGGCGAAGGTCTCGGCCACCGGGATCCCGGCCGCGGCGGCCAGCGCCTCCAGCTCCGGGGTGGCCTCGGAGTAGACGACCCCACCGCCGGCGATGATGAGCGGCCGTTGCGCCTGGGCGAGGAGCTGCGCCACCGCCTCGA
Source organism: Actinomycetes bacterium (assembly GCA_036259695.1). Classification (GTDB taxonomy): domain Bacteria; phylum Actinomycetota; class CALGFH01; order CALGFH01; family CALGFH01; genus CALGFH01. The sequence continues at coordinate 3,963 of DATABK010000603.1, forward strand.
CCTCGTCGGGGTCGGGGGGTGGGCGGCGGATGGTCCAGTCGCGCTCGGCGAACAGCTCGGCCGGGTAGTCGTAGGCGTGCGACTGGATGTCCTGGGGGAGGGCGAGGACGACGGCGCCGGTGTCGACCGGGTCGGTGAGCACCCGCATGGCCTGCGGCAGGGCGGTCAGGAGCTGCTCGGGCCGGGTGATGCGGTCAAAGAAGCGGGCCAGGGGCCGGAAGGCGTCGTTGACGCTGGTGTCGGCCTCGATCGGGTGCTGGAGCTGCTGGAGGACCGGGCCCTGGCGGCGGGTCGCGTAGGTGTCGCCGGGCAGCAGCAGCACCGGCAGGCGGTTGACGGTGGCCACGCCGGCGCCGGTGACCATGTTGAGCGCCCCCGGGCCGATGGAGGCGGTCACGGCCAGGGTGGCGTGGCGCCGGGACGCCTTGGCGTAGGCGGTGGCCACATGGACCAGGGCCTGCTCGTTGCGGCCCTGGATGAAGGGAAGGGCGTCACTGAGCTGGTCCAGCGCCTGCCCGAGGCCGGCCACGTTGCCGTGGCCGAAGATCCCGAGGGCTGCCGGGATGAGCCGTCGGCGCTGCCCGTCGGCGACCGAGTACTGCTTGGAGAGGTAGGTCACGATGGCCTGGGCGACGGTCAGTCGCACGGTGTCCCTGGGCATGTGTCGTCCTCCTGCGGTGCTGCTCTTGGGCTCGGGCCGTGGCTACCAGGGCCGGCCGTGGAGCACGATCGTCTTGGACTCGGTCATCTCGGCGACGGCGGCGCGTGGTCCTTCCTTGCCGATGCCGCTGCCCTTGAGGCCGCCGTAGGGCATGAGGTCGGCGCGCCACAGCGGGGTCCAGTTGATGTGGATGCTGCCGGCGTCGATCTCGCGCATGGCCTGGACGGCGCCGGCCACATCGCCGGTGAAGATGCCGGCGGCCAGGCCGTAGCCGGTGCTGTTGGCCTGGGCGATGGCCGTCTCCCAGTCCTCGGCCGTGCTGACGGCGACGGCCGGGCCGAACAGCTCGTTCTGGCTGAACGGCGAGGCCGGGTCGACGTCGGCCACCACCGTCGGCGCCACGGTGGCGCCGTCGCGCTGGCCACCGGTCAGCACCCGTGCCCCGGCGGCGGCGGCACCGGCGATGGCCCGCTCGACCCGCTCGGCCTCGGCGGTGGTGATCAACGAGCCCATGGTGGTGTCCGGCGAAGAGGGGTCGCCGGTGCGGATGGCCTCGACCTTGGGCACGAGGGCGTCCAGGAAGTCGGCGTTCACCCTGGGGTGGGTGATCACCCGCTGGACCGAGATGCAGACCTGGCCGGCGTTGACGTAGCCGCCGGTGGCCACGGCGCTGGCGGCCTGCTCCAGGTCGGCGTCGGGCAGCACGATCACCGGGCAGGAGGCGCCCAGCTCAAGCGACAGCTTCTTCACCCCGGCCATGCGGGTGATGCGCTCGCCGGTCGCGGTCGAGCCGGTGAAGGAGATCTTGCGCACCCGCGGGTCGCTGACCAGCGCGTCGCCAAGGGTGCCGCCCGGTCCGGTGAGGACCGACAGCACCCCCTCGGGCAGGCCGGCGTCGACGAAGCAGGCGGCCAGGTCCAGCGCGGTCAGCGGGGTCGTGCGGGCCGGCTTGAGCACGACGGCGTTGCCGGCGGCCAGGGCCGGGGCGAGCTTGTGCAGCACCAGCAGCGCCGGGTAGTTGAACGGGGTGATGGCCACGACGATCCCGCAGGGCTGGCGGAGGGTGAAGCCGATCTTGTCCTGGCCGGTGCCGGGGTTGGCGTCCAGCGGCAGGGTGTCGCCGTACAGCTGGGTGCCCTCGAAGGCGGCGAGCCGGATGAGCGCACCGGAACGACCGGCCTCGGTGGTGGCCTCGGTGATGGTCTTGCCGGTCTCGGCGCTGATCGTCCTGGCGGTCTCGGCCGCACGCTGGTCGGCCAGCTCGGCCGCCCGCAGCAGGATCCGCATCCGCTCGTGCGCCGGCGTGTGGCGCCAGGTCTGGGCGCCGTGCTCGGCGGCCCGTAGCGCCGCCTCGACGTCGTCGGTGCCGGCCACCGGCACGGTGCCCACCACCGAGCCGTCATAGGGCGAGGTCACCTCCTCGGTCTGTCCCGAGCCGGCGGCCGGCCGCCACCGCCCACCGATCAGCATCTCCGTCCGAGCCATCGCCCTTCCCCTCTCGCGCCGCACGCATCCTTGGAACGTTCCAAGTTGGACCGTTCCAAGGATGATGGATGGGGGCATTCGCGTCAAGAGATGATTTGCGGCCCGACGGTGCCAGAGTTGGTCACTCCGGGACCCTTCCTGCCTTCGCCGACTGCCCAGGGTTCAAGCGACACGCCGCGCCAGGCCACAGCTGATGATGCGTCGCCGTTCCCCTTACGCGCTGAGCCTGATCAAGTCAGACATGCCGTCCTTCCTGCGAGGGCTGCGGCACCCAGCCGGCCCTCATCTAGGGTGGTGTTCCCCGGCCGGAGCGCTGGCCAGGCGTGCAGGTTCACGCGGTGCCGCTCTGGTGTTGAGGTAGCGCTGCTCGGGGATGCTGGTGGCCAGCCGCGCCGCCGTGGTGTAGGCGGCCCGAGCTTCCTCGACCTGTCCGTCCATCTCCAGCAGGTGGGCGTGGACGGCGTGCAGCCGGTGGTGGCGGTGCAGCTGCCGGTCCTGGAGCAACGGCTCGACCATGGCCAGCCCGGCGATCGGGCCGTCGACCATGGCCACGGCGACGGCGTGGTTCAGGGTGACCATTGGGCCGGGGGCGAGGGCGTGGAGCATGCGGTACAGGGTCTCGATCTGCGTCCAGTCGGTGTCGGCGGCGCTGGGGGCTTCGGCGTGGACGGCCGCGATCGCGGCCTGCAGATGATAGGGACCCACCGGCCCGATCGGCAGGGCGGCCTCGATCAGGTGGACCCCCTCATCGATGCAGGCCCGGTCCCACAGCGACCGGTCCTGCTCGGCCAGCGGCACCAGGGAGCCGTCGGGGCGGGTGCGGGCGGCTCGCCGGGCGTCGGTCAGCAGCATCAGCGCCAGCAGCCCGCTGACCTCGCCGGCCGCGGGCAGGTGCTGGTGCAGCTGGCGGGTCAGGCGGATCGCCTCCTTCGCCAGGGAGGCGTCGGTCAGGCCGGTCCCGGTGGTGGCGGTGTGGCCCTCGGTGAAGATCAGGTACAGCACATGGGCGACGGTGGCGACCCGGTCGGGCAGCTGCTCGGCCGCGGGCGTACCGAACCGCGCCCCGACCTGCCGCAGCCGGTCCTTGGCCCGGCTGATCCGCTGGGCCATGGTGGCCTCGGGCACCAGGAAGGCCCTAGCGATCTGCGCGGTACTCAGTCCGGCGACGGCCCGCAACGTCAAGGCCACCTGGGACGGGCGGGTTACCGCCGGGTGGCAGCACAACAGCAACACCGTCAGCGAGTCGTCACGCTCGCCCCCGTCGAGGGTGTCGGCGGCGGGGGCGAGCAATGACTGCGGTGGCGTGCGCCGCGCGACGAGTAGCTCCCGATCGGTGCGGGCCTGCTCGGCGTGCCACTGGTCCACCAGGCGGCGGGAGGCCACCCTGATCAACCAGCCCCTCGGGTTGTCCGGCGTCCCGTCGGTCGGCCATTGCCGGGCTGCGGCCAGCAGCGCCTCCTGCACCGCATCTTCGGCGGCGTAGAAGTCGCCATAGCGGCGCACCAGCGCGGCCAGGACGTACGGCGCGGACCGTCGCCACACGTCCTCCAGGCTGGCGTCGGTCATTGGTCGTCGCCGCCTGGCCACATCACCGGCCGGAGCTCGACCACACCCCCGGGCTGGGCGAACTGCGCGGCGATCTCCTCGGCACGCTTTCGGGAGGCACAGTCGATGATGAAGAACCCGGCCAGCTGCTCCTTGGCCTCCGCATAGGGGCCGTCGGTGGCCAGGTGGCCTGGATCAAGATCACGTACTTCACCAGGCGCTCCTTCCGATCAGACCAGGCGCCTCTTGCCGCGCCTTTCACTGGGGACGTCGGAGCCGACCAGGCGTTCTCGACATCCGAGCGCCATCTCGATCCCCGGCCCTGCTTCCGTTGCGCACCGACCCGCCCGAGGACGATGACGTCGACGTTACCGACACCCGCCCGGCCGCAACCATCTGCCCAGGCCGGGCGCCTCGACGCAGCCCGCGAACTCATCGACGGGCCGTACCTTGACCACGTTTGCCAGCCCGGAGTGGCCGTCCCATGCTGACCAGCGAGCCGCAGGCCTCCCGCCGATGGGCGCTGGTCGATGGTCGGCGCAATCTCCTGACCCGGCTGTCATAGGATCGTTTCTGTGGACGCGAACGCTCGCCAGCAACCGCGCGCCAGGAGCCATCCAGGCCCGGGCCCCGTGCGGGATCGGCCTCTGGAACACCGAGTCGCCCGCGTCGACTACGACGCCGAACTCCGGCTGCACGACGAGGTCTTCCGCCGCACGTACGACATACGGGT
>DATABK010000604.1:0-2828 GCA_036259695.1 Actinomycetes bacterium
CTTCTCCTTCCACATGGCCACCAGCGGCGGGCCGATGAAGATCGAGGAGTAGGCCCCGGCGGCCACGCCGACGAACAGGGCCAGGGCCAGGTCCTTGAGGGTCTCGGCCCCGAGCAGGTAGGAGCCGACCAGCAGCAGCCCGAGGATCGGCAGCAGCGAGGATAGCGAGGTGTTGAGCGACCGCATGACCGTCTGGTTGACGGCCAGGTTGGTCGCCTGGGAGTACGTGGTCCGCGACATGGCCGTGAGCGAGCCGGTGTTCTCCCGGACCTTGTCGAACACCACCACCGTGTCGTACAGCGAGTAGCCGAGGATGGTGAGCAGGGCGATCACCGTCGCCGGGGTGACCTCGAACCGGGCCAGGGCGTAGATGCCGGCCGTGATGATCAGGTCGTGGAGCAGCGCCACCAGGGCGGCCACGGCCATCTTGAACTCCATCCGCAGCGACACGTAGATGACGACCACGACCAGGAACACCAGCAGGGCGATGACCGCCTTGCGGGAGACCGTGCTCCCCCACTTGGAGCCGATGGAGTCGGTGGAGACGGCGTTGGCCTCGACCCCGGCGACCTCGGCCAGCCCGGCCCGGATCCTGGCCACCTCGGCCGGGGCCAGCTCCTCGGTCTGGACGATCACCTGGACCGGGTCGTCCTCGGTGACCTGGACGACCTCGGCCGCCGGGCCGACGGCCTCGCGGATCTGGGCCTCGGTCACGGCGGTCGTCGGCTGGACCCGGAACACCGCCCCGCCCTTGAAGTCGATGCCGAAGTTGAGGCCGGGCACGACCAGGCTGACCAGCGAGACCAGCACGAGCAGGGCCGAGACGGTGAACCACAGACGCCGGCGACCGACGAAGTCGAAGCTGGTCTCGCCGTGGTACATGCGGCTGGCGAGGGACACGGACAGGATCCTCCTTGCGGGGTCAGACGGCGGCGCGGATGCCGACGAAGCGCCCCTCCTGGAACAGGCGAAGTCGGGTGAGCAGGGAGACCGCCGGCCGGGCGAAGAACCAGGCGGCGAAGAAGTCGATCAGGGTGGCCAGGCCGAGGGTGAACGCGAAGCCCCGCACCGGGCCGATGGCCAGCAGGTAGAGGATCACGGCGGCCATGAACGACACCGCGTTGGCCGAGACCAGGGTGTGGAACGAGCGCTGCCAGCCCCGGTCGACCGAGGTCCGCAGGGTCTTGCCCTCACGGACCTCGTCCTTGAGCCGTTCGAAGAACACCACATAGGTGTCGGCCGAGATGCCGACGGCCACGATCAGCCCGGCGATGCCGGCCAGGGTCAGGGTGAAGCCGATCAGGTCGCCCATGAGGATGACGATGCCGACGTTCAGGGCGGCGGCGATGGCCAGCCCGACCCAGATGACCAGGCCGAGCCCGCGGTAGTAGAGGAGCACGTACAGGAACACCAGGCCGAGGCCGACGGCCCCGCCGATCAGGCCGGCGTGCAGCGAGTCGGCCCCGAGGGTGGCGCTGACGGTGGTGCGGCTCTGGGGGTCGAGCTTGAGGGGCAGGGCGCCCGAGGAGATCAGCGGGGCCAGGTTCTCGGCCTCGGCCTGGGTCTGGCCGGTGATCACGGCCGAGCCGCCGCTGATGCCCTGGTTGCACTGGACGTCGGAGGCGACCGGCGGGTAGTTGATGACCACCGCGTCCAGGGTGATGGCGATGTTGCGCTTGGGGTCGCCGTCGGGGTTGCAGGCCGCCTGCCCGGTCAGGTCCCGGAAGCGGTCGCCGCCGCGGCCGCTGAAGTTCAGCTGGGTCTCCCACTGGCCGGTGGTCACCCCGCCCTGGCCGGCGGTGGCCAGCTGGGGCCGGGCCGAGCCGATGTCGGTGCCGCCCAGGGCGACCTTGCCCATCAGCAGCTTGGGCGAGTTGGCGTCGGGCCGCAGCTGCCCGGCCTCGTTGCGGGCGCACAGGACGACGTTGTCGGCCTCGGGGTCGTCCTTGTCCGAGTAGGTCTCGGGCTTGCCGCAGTCGACCGCCTTGAACGGGTCCTGCTTGTACTTGGGGTCGTTGGAGGGGACGATCTCCTTCACCGGGCGGAACTGGAGCTGGGCGGTGGTGCCGACGGCCGCGATGACGTCGTCGGGGTTGGGCACGTCGGGGATGGAGACGACGATGTTGCCGCCCTCGAGGTTGACCTCGGACTCGGCCACGCCCGCGGAGTTGACCCGGTTGCGGATGATGTCGACGGTGGTGTTGAGCTGCTCGGTCGTCGGCTCGCCACCCCGCGGGTTGGTCGGCACGAAGGTGACGCTGGACCCGCCGCGCAGGTCGAGGCCGAGCCGTGGCTTCAGGCCCTGGACCGCGATCACCCCCCAGACCACGCCGACCAGCGTGAACACGACCAGCAGGGGGATGACGTAGCGACGGGTTCCGTGCACGGACGTGGCGCTCCTTTAGGCGACCGGCTGCAAACAGAGAGCCTAGCGGTTTTCTCCCCCGTCCGAGCGGCCTAGAGCAGGCTGTGGCCGTTGACGGTCATGCGGAACTTGCAGTCGAGCCCCTCGGCGGCCCGGCGGCACATCATCATGCGGACCAGGAAGATCTCGAAGTACTCCAGGATGTCGGACACGCTGGTGTCGATCTGGAGCTCGAGGGTGATGGTGCGGCTGGTGGCGTCGACCCGCACGAAGGAGTGGGTGGCCGAGAAGTTGACCCGGTCGTGGATGTCGAACTCGACCCGGGCGTCCTTGCGCACCCGGGAGCGGTGGACGTCGGACTTGTCGGCGATGTTGACCGCCGCCGACACCGGCGACACGGGATGGCCGAGCTCCTCCTCGTGGTTGCCGATGGCCCCGATGACCAGGCCGATGTCCTCGGTGG
>DATABK010000605.1:0-1556 GCA_036259695.1 Actinomycetes bacterium
CGATCGGCTGCCTCCACGTCCGGCTGGCCCGGGCCCGTGGGGCGGCCCGGGTGCTCCTGGTCGAGCTGCGCCGCCGGCGCCTGGAGCTGGCCGCCGGGCTGGTGGTGCCGGACGAGGCCGTCGCGGCCGAGGGAACCGACACGGTGGCGGCGGTCCGCGAGCTGACCGGCGGGCGCGGGGCCGACGTCGTCATCGTCGCCGCCGGCTCCGGCAGGGCCCAGGAGGACGCCGTGGCGATGGCCGCCCGCCGGGGCACGGTCAGCTTCTTCGGCGGCCTGCCCAAGGACCGGCCAGCCATCACCCTCGATGCCAACATCGTCCACTACCGCGAGGTCGGCATCGTCGGCGCCAACGGGTCCACCCCGGCCCACAACCAGCAGGCCCTGGAGCTGATCGCCTCGGGTGCGGTCCCGGTGGCCGACCTGATCACCCACCGGCTGCCGCTGGAGGCGGCGGTCGAGGGCATCCACACCGTGACCAGGGGCGAGGCGATCAAGGTGACGGTCGAGAGCTGAGCCCGCTCAGGAGCCGCGCCGCACGGTGTGGGCGGCGAGCAGGGCCGCGCCCTCGCGGGTGTGGACGGTCCCCGGGAAGCAGCGGCCGACCAGCGGGCCGGCCCGGTGTCGGTGGTAGCTGGAGGTGACCACGGTCGTACGGAGCCTGCCCTGGTTTGGCGCGGTCAGTCGACCGGCGTCACGTAGGCGCCGGAGAGGCCGCCGTCGACCAGGAACGTGCTGGCGGTGATGTAGCTGGCGTCGTCGGAGGCCAGGAAGCAGGCGGCGGCGGCGATCTCCTCGGCCTCGGCGAACCGGCCCATGGGCAGGTGGACGAGGCGGCGGGCCGCCTTCTCCGGGTCCTTGGCGAACAGCTCCTGGAGCAGCGGGGTGTTGACCGGGCCGGGGCAGAGCGCGTTGACCCGCACCCCCCGGCGCCCGAACTCGACGCCCAGCTCCCGCGACAGGGCGAGCACGCCCCCCTTGGACGCGGTGTAGGAGATCTGGGAGGTCGCCGCCCCCATCACGGCCACGAACGAGGCCGTGTTGACGACCGCGCCCCCGCCCCGGGCCAGCAGGTGGGGGATGCCGTGCTTGCAGCAGAGGAACACCGCCTTGAGGTTCACGTCCTGGACCCGCTGCCAGGCCTCCAGGCTGGTGTCGAGCACCGACACGTCGTCGGGCGGGGCGATCCCGGCGTTGTTGAACAGCACGTCGATGCCGCCGAAGTGCTCGGCCGCCCGCTGGTACATGCCGGCGACGTCGCCCTCGTCGGTGACGTCGGCGTGCAGGTACAGCCCGCCGACCTCGGCCGCCACCTCCTCGCCGGCCGCGTCGGCCAGGTCGACCACGCAGACCCGCGCCCCCTCGGCCGCGAACCGGCGCGCGCTCGCCCGCCCGATCCCGCTGGCCGCCCCGGTGATGACCGCGACCTTGCCGTCGAGCCGGCCCGTCATTGCTCGGTGGCGATGAACACGTTCTTGACCTCGGTGTAGTGGTCGAGGGCGTGGGGGCCGAGCTCGCGGCCGACGCCGGACTGCTTGAAGCCGCCGAAGGGGGTGG
>DATABK010000606.1:0-5291 GCA_036259695.1 Actinomycetes bacterium
ACCTGATCACCCTGGAGCAGGGGGGGACCTTCCACACCCACAAGGGCCGGCTGGCCCACGACGAGCTGATCGGCGCGTCCGAGGGCACCGTGGCCCGCACCGACCTGGGCCAGAGGCTGCTGGTGCTGCGGCCCACCCTGGCCGACTGGGTGGTCAAGATGCCCCGCGGCGCCCAGGTCATCTACCCCAAGGTGCTGGCCCTGATGGTGATGGCGGCCGACGTCCAGCCGGGCATGACCGTGCTGGAGGCCGGCACCGGCTCCGGGGCCCTGTCGATCGCCCTGCTCCAGGCCCTGGCGCCCGGGGGGCGGCTGCACTCCTTCGAGCGCCGCCCCGACTTCGCCGACCAGGCCCGGCGCAACGTCGAGCGCTGGTTCGGCAAGCCCCCCGACGGCTTCGAGCTCCACTCCGGCGACGTGGTCGACGGCATCGGCGCCGTCGGCCCCCTGGACCGGGTCCTGCTCGACCTGCTGGAGCCGTGGCTGGTCGTCCCCGGGGCCGCCGCCGCCCTGCACCCGGGCGGGGTGCTGGTCTGCTTCGTGGCCACCGTGCCTCAGGTCATGCGGCTGGTCGAGGGCCTTGAGGCGTCGGGCAGCTTCGGGCTGGTGGAGACCTCGGAGGCCATCTTCCGCCCCTGGCACGTCGACGGCCTGGCCGTCCGGCCCGAGCACCGCATGATCGGTCACACCGGCTTCCTGGTCTCGGCCCGCCGGGTCGACGGCCCCTGGCCGGCCCCGGGCCGGGTCCCCTGACCCCGTTTGCGCCCCAGGATCGGCGGGCAGGCATGCGGCTGGAGGTGATGCCTGACATGGGCACCGACGACAAGCTTCGTAACCAGGGCGAGGACCTGAAGGGCAAGGCCAAGGAGACCGTCGGCCGGGCCACCGACGACGAGGAGCTGGAGGCCCAGGGCCGGACCGATCAGGCCAAGGCCAGCCTCAAGGACGCCGGCGAGAAGGTGAAGGACGCCATCAAGGACGCCTGACCCGCTGCCGATCACAGACCGGGCCGCCACCTGCAGGGTGCGGCCCGGTCGTCGCGTTTGGGGAAGGGCCGGTAGCATGGCCGCTGCGAACTACTCCCAGATTTCGTCACAAGCGCGCTATACGAAGAGCCGATAGGGTTTAGGCAGGTCTACCTAGCCATCATCGGTAGCCTCCACACCGCCGAAGGGGGGACTCACGTGAAGGACGCCGACCGCTCCCGGCCGTCTCGGTCCCGTCGCGACCCCGAGCCCACACCAGAGGAGGCACCAGAGCCCAGCGAGCTTCAGCGGCAGATCCAGTTCCTCGAGGAGGAGACGGCCTTGCTCCGCCGCCGCCTGCAGGACTCGCCCCGCCAGGTCCGGGTCCTCGAAGAGCGCCTGCTCGAGACCAAGGGCCAGCTGGCCCAGGCGCTGTCCCAGAACGAACGCCTGGCCGCCACCCTCCGGGAGGCCAGGGAGCAGATCATCGCCCTCAAGGAGGAGGTCGAGAAGCTCACCGCCCCGCCGTCGGGCTTCGGGGTCTTCCTCGGCGTCAACGAGGACGGCACCATCAACCTCTCCTCCGGCGGCCGCAAGCTGCGGGTCAACGTCCACCCCGACATCGACCCCAAGTCGCTCCAGCCCGGCCAGGAGCTGATGCTCAACGAGGCCCTGAACGTGGTCGAGGCCTGCGCCTACGAGGTCCAGGGCGAGGTCGTCCAGCTCAAGGAGATGCTCGGGCTGGACCGGGCCCTGGTCATCGGCAACGCCGACGAGGAGCGGGTCGTGCAGATCGGCGAGCCCCTGCGCAACCGCACCCTGCGGGCCGGCGACTCGCTGCTGCTGGACGTCCGCTCCGGGTTCGTGCTCGAGCACCTGCCCAAGCCGGAGGTCGAGGAGCTCATCCTTGAGGAGGTGCCCGACATCTCCTACCAGGACATCGGCGGCCTCGGCGACCAGATCGAGCAGATCCGCGACGCCGTCGAGCTGCCGTTCCTGCACGCCGACCTGTTCGCCGAGCACCAGCTCAAGCCGCCCAAGGGCATCCTGCTGTACGGCCCCCCGGGCTGCGGCAAGACCCTGATCGCCAAGGCGGTGGCCAACTCCCTGGCCAAGAAGGTGGCCGAGGTCACCGGGCAGCCCTCGGGGCGCAGCTACTTCCTCAACATCAAGGGCCCCGAGCTGCTCAACAAGTACGTCGGGGAGACCGAGCGCCAGATCCGGCTGATCTTCCAGCGGGCCAAGGAGAAGTCCAACGAGGGCGTGCCGGTGATCGTGTTCTTCGACGAGATGGACTCGATCTTTCGCACCCGCGGGTCGGGGGTCTCCTCGGACGTCGAGAACACCATCGTGCCCCAGCTGCTGAGCGAGATCGACGGGGTCGAGCAGCTCAAGAACGTGATCGTGATCGGCGCCTCCAACCGCGAGGACATGATCGACCCGGCGATCCTGCGGCCGGGACGCCTGGACGTGAAGATCAAGATCGAACGGCCCGACGCCGGCGCGGCCAAGGACATCTTCTCCAAGTACCTGCTGCCGTCGCTGCCCCTGGCCGAGGACGTGGTCGCCTCGGCCGGCGGCGACCGCGAGGCCGCCCTGGCCCGGATCATCGACGAGGGCGTCAAGCGGATGTACTCCGACGCCGACGAGAACCGGTTCCTGGAGGTCACCTACGCCAACGGTGACAAGGAGGTCCTGTACTTCAAGGACTTCAACTCCGGGGCCATGATCGAGAACATCGTCAGCCGGGCCAAGAAGATGGCCATCAAGCGGTTCCTGGAGACGGGCGAGAAGGGCATCAAGGCGGCCGACCTGTTCGCCGCCGTGACCGACGAGTTCAAGGAGAACGAGGACCTGCCCAACACCACCAACCCGGACGACTGGGCCCGCATCTCGGGCAAGAAGGGCGAGCGCATCGTGTACGTGCGGACCCTGATCGAGGGCGGCAACTCCAAGGACCTCGGACGCACCATCGAGCAGGTCAACGCCGGGCAGTACCTGTAGGCTGCGGCCCAGGGCTCGCCGGGGAGGGGAACGAACGGATGGCCATCACCAAGGTCATGGGCATCGAGACCGAGTACGGCATCACCGTGCCCGGCGCGCCCGACTCCAACCCGGTGCTGGCCTCCAGCCTGCTCGTCAACGCCTTCTCGGGCCGGGGCCGCAAGGTCCGCTGGGACTACGAGGAGGAGTCGCCGCTGCGCGACGCCCGCGGGTTCGAGGCCGCCCGCGAGCCCGAGACCCCGGCCGAGGACGACCTGGGGCTGGCCAACGTCATCCTCACCAACGGCGCCCGCTACTACGTCGACCACGCCCACCCCGAGTACTCCTCGCCCGAGTGCCTGGACCCCCGGACCCTGGTCACCTACGACAAGGCGGGGGAGCGGATCCTGGCCGAGTCGGCCCGGCGGGCGGCCGAGCTGGCCCCGGGCGGCCGCCGCATCCAGGTCTACAAGAACAACACCGACGGCAAGGGCACCTCCTACGGCACCCACGAGAACTTCCTGGTCGACCGGGCGACCCCGTTCGCCCGGATCGTCCGCGACCTGACCCCGTTCCTGGTCAGCCGCCAGGTGTTCGCCGGCGCGGGCAGCCTGGTCCGCGACCACCACGACGGCTCGGTGGCCTTCCAGATCGCCCAGCGCAGCCAGTTCTTCGAGGTCGAGGTGGGGCTGGAGACGACCCTCAAGCGGCCGATCATCAACACCCGCGACGAGCCCCACGCCGACCCCGAGCGTTACCGCCGCCTGCACGTGATCATCGGCGACGCCAACATGAACGAGGTGGCCATCTTCCTCAAGACGGGGTCGCTGGCCATCGTCCTCAACATGATCGAGGACGGCGCCATCCCCGGCGACGAGTGGCAGCTGGCCAACCCGGTCCAGGCCCTGCGGGCCATCGCCAAGGACCCCACCCTGCGGACCGTGGTCGAACGCAAGGACGGCCGCCGCCTCACCGCCTGCGAGCTCCAGTGGCACTACCTGGACGCGGCCAAGGCCTACCTCAAGGACCGTGAGACCAGCCACTGGCAGGTCGAGGTCCTGGAGCGCTGGGAGGCCGTCCTGGCCCAGCTCGAGGACGACCCCCTCAAGGCGGCCCGGACCGTCGACTGGGCGACCAAGTACCAGCTCATGCGGCAGATCGCCGACCGCGACGGCCTGGAGTGGGAGGACGCCAAGCTGGCCCTGGTCGACCTCCAGTTCCACGACGTCCGCATGGACAAGGGGCTGTACTACCGGCTGGCCGCGGCCGGCCGGGTCGAGCGGCTGGTCGCCGAGCAGGAGATCACCACCGCCGTCTCCGAGCCCCCGGCCGACACCAGGGCCTATTTCCGCGGCAACTGCCTGGCCCGCTACGCCCCCCAGATCGCCGCCGCCGGCTGGGACGCCATCATCTTCGACATCGGCCGCGAGACCCTCCAGCGGGTCCCCATGCTCGAGCCGACCCGGGGCACCGCCGCCCACACCGCAGCCGTCCTCGACGCCAGCCCCACCGCCGAGGACCTGATCCGCAACCTCCAGAGCTGATCCCCCCATCCACAGGGCTCAGGCGCCAGCCCCACCGGTGGCCTGGTCGTGGAACAATCGCCTCAACGCCCGTTCAGGGAGGCACGATGGCCAGAGACAGCGGCGGCGGCGCCGAGCAGAAGCGGCGCACGCCCGGCAAGCAGGAAGCCGAGCAGGAAGAGGCTCAGGCGTCCCCCGACATCCAGGAGAAGGGCGAGGAGCTGAAGGAGGAGCTCGACGCCCTCCTGGACGAGATCGACGACGTGCTCGAGGAGAACGCCGAGGAGTTCGTGAAGCAGTATGTCCAGAAGGGCGGAGAGTAGAGCATTGTCCGTTTACGATAGGGAACCGGCGTGAGGAACCCGTTCGAGGGGCCGAAGCTGCACAGCCCGTCGTTCGTGGACGCGCTGCGGGCCTACGCGCCGGACCTGCTGGAGGGCCGGGCGGCCTCCGGGACGGTGCCGGAGGTGCCGCACGGGACCACGGTGGCCGCGATCCGGTTCGCCGACGGGGTCGCCATGGGCGGGGACCGGCGGGCGACCGAGGGCATGGCCATCGCCCAGCGCGACATCGAGAAGGTCTTCCCGGCCGACGACTTCTCGGCGGTGGCGATCGCCGGGGCGGCCGGGCCGGCCATCGAGATGGTGCGGCTGTTCCAGACCGAGCTGGAGCACTACGAGAAGATCGAGGGCTTCCCGCTGTCGCTGGAGGGCAAGGCCAACAAGCTCGGCCAGATGGTCAGGGGCAACCTCCCCCTGGCCATGCAGGGCCTGGTCGTGGTGCCCCTGTTCTGCGGCTACGACACCCGCCGGCAGGCCGGC
>DATABK010000607.1:0-2044 GCA_036259695.1 Actinomycetes bacterium
GGTGCTGGACGAGCCGGCCAACGGCCTGGACCCCGAAGGCGTCCACTGGCTGCGCGGCCTCCTGCGCCACCTGGCCGACCAGGGCCGCACCGTGCTGGTCTCCAGCCACGTCCTGGCTGAGATCGCCCAGACCGTCGACCAGGTGGTGATCATCGCCGCCGGCCAGCTGGTCACCCAGTCCACCCTGGCCGCGCTGACCGACCAGGCCAAGGGCGCGGTCCGGGTCCGCAGCGCCGACCCCCAGGCCCTGCGCGACCTGCTGGTCGGGCAGGGTGCCGGCGTCGAGCTGACCGCATCCGACGAGCTGGTCGTCAGCGGCGTCAGCAGCGAACAGATCGGCCGGGCGGCGGCCGCCGCCAACATCGCTATCTACCAGATGCGCTCAGAGCAGGCCAACCTCGAAGAGGCCTTCCTGCAGCTCACCGGCCCCCAAGGAGGCACGTCATGACCCGGCTGATCCGCGCCGAGCTGGCCAAGGTGCGCACCACCCGGACCACCCCCGTCCTGCTGGCCGCGATCGCTGCGTTCGCAGTTGTCACGGTGATCTACAACCTCAGCATCGCCGGGACCCAGGGCAATCCGCCCCTGGACCCCGGCAGCCTGCGCTACCTGATGGCCAGCCCCTCCAGGGTGACCTCCGGGACGGCCCTGCTGGTGGGCATCCTGGCCCTGGCCGGCGAGTTCCGCCACCAGACCATCACCCAGGCCTTCCTGGTCACCCCCGACCGGGGCCGGGTGGTGGCCGCCAAGCTGGCCGCCGGCATCCTGATCGGCCTGGTCTTTGGTGTCGCCAGCACGGTGGCCGTGCTCGCGGTCGGGCTGCCCTGGCTGGCCGCCAAGGGCGTGGCGATCCAGCTCAGCGGCCCCTTCGGCCAGCAGGTCGCCGGCGTGCTGGCCGCCGCGGCCCTGTCCGGGCTACTCGGCGTCGCCGTGGCCGCCCTGGTCCGCAACCAGGTCGCCGCCGTCGTCGGCGCCCTGCTGTGGTTCCTGGTCATCGAAGGGATCCTGCCCGCCGTGCTGCGCGCCCCGACCCTGCCCAGGTGGCTGCCCGGCGGCGCCGTGGCAGCGCTCACCGACCCCGGCGGGCGCTACCTGGCGGCCTGGGCAGGGGCGTTGCTGCTGGCCGGCTACGGCCTGGTCCTGGCCGCCATCGGCAGCCGCCTCACCCTCCGCCGCGACATCACCTAGGCAGAGTCCGGGTCGCCGGCCGAATCCGGCTGGCCTCACAGAACGACAAGGAGCTGCATCACCATGACAAGGATCAGCAGCTGGAAGGCGGCAGTGGCCGCGCTCCTGCTGGCGGGCTGCGCCAGCAGCGGCGCCGCGGAGGTCACGGCGGCCGCCGGCGCCAAGGGGCCCGAGCCCCAGGCCCGTTACTGCCGGAACGTCGACGCCTACCGGATCCAGAGCTGCGCGGTGGCCGTCCTGCCCGCCACCCCCCTGGGCCGGCAGCTCGCCTGGACCCTCGACCAGCTGGGCGGCGACGCCGCCACCCTGACCGAGGCCGAGGTCCGCGAGCACGTCTCGGCCGAGTTCCTCACCGTGGTCATGCCGCCGGAGGCGGTCATCGGGGCCCTGCAGGGGACCCTGGCCGAGCAGGGACCACTGCACCTGGTCGGCTTCGCCTACCCACCCAGACAGCGCGAGGCCCTGGCCATCGTCGAGAACGCCGGCGGCCACCGGGGCGCGATCCCGATCGGCGTCACCGCCGGCCAGCCGCCCCTGATCGAGGCCATCGGTGGCGAGGATGCCCCACCCACGATCGTGCCCCGCGGCCGGTTCTCGGGATGGTTCGACGTCGGTGGCCGGCGGCTGTTCCTGCGCTGTGTCGGCCAGGGCAGCCCCACCGTGGTGTTCGAGGGCGGGCTGAGCAGCGACTGGTACCACCTCCAGAGCCAGCTGGCCGGCTTCACCCGGACCTGCAGCTGGGACCATCCCGGTGGGCCGCGCAGCCGCAGCGAGCCCGACACCGGCCCGCGCACCGCCCGCGACTTCGTCGCCGACCTCCACCGCCTGCTGGCCGCCGCCGGCGTCCCCGGCCCCT
>DATABK010000608.1:0-1750 GCA_036259695.1 Actinomycetes bacterium
GCCGCTCCCGCTCGCCGCCGACGTCCAGCACCACCACCTCGCCGGCCCCGATCCCGATCCGCAGGGCCAGCGGCAGCCGCTCGGCCGCGGCGAAGCGCCCAAGGGCCGCCTGCATGGCCTCGGCGCAGCCGGCGGCCGCCGCCGTGGCCGCGGCCAGGCCCCGCCCGTCGAGGTCACCGGCGGGCACGGACCAGCAGGCCAGCAGCGCGTCCCCGGCGAACTTGAGCACGTCTCCGCCGGTCCCGGCGATCAGCTCGAGCAGCGGCGAGAAGGCCCCGTCGAGCAGCCCCCGCAGCTCCTCGGCCCCACCCGGGCCGCCGGCGGCCAGCCGCTCGGTGATGGCCGTGAACCCCGAGATGTCGGCCAGCAGCAACGCCCCGACCAGCCGGTCGGCATGGGCCTGCCCGGCCGCCTCCGGCTCCTCCAGCAGCCTCCGCACCAGCCGGTCCGGCAGGAAGCTGGCCAACGCCCCCGCATCCGAGGCCACCGATCAGCTCCCCCCTCCGGCCGGCGGCCCACGGCCCGGCCGCCCGTCACCAAGATATGGGACCCGGCCGGTCGCCGTCGCTCGGCGCCCTCAGGGCGGGTCCAGCTGGAGGCGGCCGTCCGAGCGCCGGCGGAGGTCGCGGTCGAGCTGGTCGCGGGTGACGAAGCCGAAGGCGGAGGAGGCCTCGCTGGCCAGGCGTTCCGGGCTGCCCGCGGAGACGAACCGCTCGATGATGCAGCCGCCCGGGAAGGTGTAGGAGCGGGTGACCCGGGCCGGCGTGGTGCTGCGGTCGATCCGGATGTAGCGCCTGGCCCCCGGCTGCTCGGAGCTGACCTCGGTGGCGCCGGCCAGGTCGCAGGCCGGGGCCAGCTCCACGGTGACCGCCGCCTCCTGGTAGGGGTCGATGATGTCGAAGACCATGCTGGCCAGTCCCGAGCCGGCCCTGACGTCGTTGAGGGACCAGCCGCCCGGGTCCAGCTCCAGGCAGGGCACCACCGGCGACGACGGCACCGCCTGGGCCATCAGCCACAGCGCCTCCTGGTCGTCGCAGCCGATGTGGCTGGTGTAGAGGGAGGTGTTGATCCGGTCGGTATGCAGCGCCCAGTTCGCCACCGTGGGCACGACGACCAGCACCGCGCACAGGGCCAGCAGGGCCAGCCCGAGCCGCCGCATGCTGAAGCGCTGGATCGAGATGGGGGCCGGCCGCTCGGGCAGCAGGTCGAGGAACTCGGCGTGCAGGTCGCGGCCCTGGGCCCGCAGCATGTGGCGGAGCTGGGAGGGCATGGCCAGGCCGCGGGTGGCCGCGAACGCCTCGGTGATCTCCTCGACCGAGAACTGCCGCAGCGCCCCCTCGTACACCTGCCGGGGATCGCTGCGCAGCGCCAGGCAGAGCATCATGTTGGCCAGGTCCACGGC
This sequence comes from Actinomycetes bacterium, assembly GCA_036259695.1. Lineage (GTDB taxonomy): Bacteria > Actinomycetota > CALGFH01 > CALGFH01 > CALGFH01 > CALGFH01. The sequence goes on from DATABK010000608.1 coordinate 1,403, forward strand.
CTGCCGCCACGGGGTCGGCCGGGCCTCGACAAACGCGACGTCGATCAGCAGCATCCGGTCGTCGCGGACCAGCAGGTTGGCCGGCTTGATGTCCCGGTGGGCCAGCCCGGCGTCCCACAGCTTGCGGATGATGGCAAGGCCGTCGTCGATGACCTGGTCGTCGACCTCGGCCTCGCCAAGCTCCACCGCGCCGGCGAAGAACTCCGACACCAGCAGGTACTCGCGGTCGGGGGTGAGCTCGACGAAGCCGTAGGGGTGCGGGGTCGGCAGGCCGGCCTGGTGCAGCTTGTGCAGGGAGTAGTCCTCCTGCTGGACCAGCCGGCGCACGGTGTGGAACGGCTTCTCGTC
>DATABK010000609.1:0-8276 GCA_036259695.1 Actinomycetes bacterium
GGGTTCGTGGACGCCCACACCCACCTGGTGTTCGCCGGGGAGCGGGCGGACGAGTTCGCGGCCCGGCTCCGGGGGGTCGGCTACGAGGAGGCCCTGGCCGCCGGGGGCGGCATCAACCGCACCGTCCGCGAGACCCGGGCCGCCACCGACGCCGAGCTGGAGGCGACCACGGCCAGGCGGCTGGCCACCGCGCTCGCCTACGGCACCACCACCCTTGAGGCCAAGTCCGGCTACGGCCTCACCGTCGACGACGAGCGCCGCAGCCTGGAGGTGCTGGCCCGGGTGGCCGCCCGGTCCCCGGTCGAGGTGGTCCCGACCTTCCTCGGCGCCCACCTGATCCCCGAGGAGCACGCCGGCGACCGCGACGGCTACCTCGACCTGCTGGAGCAGGAGATGCTGCCGGCGTGCGCGCCCCTGGCCGAGTTCGTGGACGCCTTCTGCGACCGGGGGGCGCTGACCGTCTCCGAGTCCCGGCGGGTGCTGGAGGCCGGCGCCCGCCACGGCCTCAAGGGCAAGCTCCACGCCAACGAGCTCGGCTCGACCGGCGGGGCCGCCCTGGCCGCCGAGCTCGGCTGCGTCTCAGCCGACCACCTGCTGTTCTGCGACGAGCAGGAGGCCAAGGGGCTGGCCGCGGCCGGGACGGTGGCGGTCCTGCTGCCCGGGACCAGCTTCCTGCTCCGCACCGGGCGGGCCGCCCCGGTCCAGGTGCTGCGCGAGGCCGGGGTGACGCTGGCCCTTGGCACCGACTGCAACCCCGGGACCTGCTACAGCGAGTCGATGCAGCTGATGGTGGCGCTGGCCTGCGTGCACGGCGGCCTCACCCCCGAGGAGGCGGTGTGCGCGGCCACCGACGGCGCCGCCCGGGCGGTCGGCCGGGCCGGCCGGGTCGGCCGGCTCGCCCCCGGGGCAGCCTGCGACCTGGTCGTGCTGGCCGGGCGGAGCTACCTCGACCTGGCCTACCACCTCGGGGTCAACCTGGCCCAGGTGGTCGTCAGGAACGGGGCCGTGGCCGCCGGGGGCGGGACGTGACCGGTGGCGAGCGGCTGGTCGAGGCCGTGCCCAACGTCTCGGAGGGACGGCGGCCGGAGGTGGTGGACGAGATCGTGGCCGCCTTCGCCGGGGCCGGGCCGGAGGTGCTCGTGCTCGACCGGTCCAGCGACCCCGACCACAACCGGACGGTCCTGACCCTGGCCGGGCCGGGACCGGCCCTGGTCGAGGCGGCGGTGGCCGGGGCCGCGGCCTGCGCCCGCCTGATCGACCTCACCGCCCACCGGGGGGTCCACCCGAGGATGGGGGCGCTGGACGTGCTGCCGTTCGTCCCCCTGGGCGAGGCGACCCGGCTCAGCGGCGCCGCCGACCCCGACCTCGACTGCGCCGCCCTGGCCGCCCGGGCCGGCCGGCGGATCGCCGCCGAGGCCGGGGTGCCGGTCTACCTGTACGGCGCCGCCGCCCGCCGCCCGGAACGAGCAGCCCTGCCAGCCGTCCGCGGCCGCGGGTTCGAAGCCCTCCGCGACGCCCCCGACCGCACGCCCGACTTCGGCGGTCCCAGCCTGCACCCGACGGCGGGGGCGACGGCGGTGGGGGCCCGGGAGGTCCTGATCGCCTACAACGTGGAGCTGGCCGGGGCCGACCTGGACCTGGCCCGGCGGATCGCGGCCGCGGTCCGGGAACGCGGCGGCGGCCTCCCGGCGGTCCGGGCCATGGGCGTCGCACTTCCGGCGCGGGGTCTGGTCCAGGTGTCGATGAACCTGCTCGACTACAAGGTGACCCCGCCGGCGGTGGCCTTCGCCGCCGTGGCCGGGCTGGCCGAGCGCGCCGGGGCCGGCGTCGAGGCCTCGGAGATCGTCGGGCTGGTCCCGGCGGCCGCCCTCACCGGCACCGACCCGGCTACCCTGCGCCTGCGCGGCTTCACCCCGGAGCTGCTCCTGGAACGACGGCTGGACCTGGCCCTGCACACGGTGGCAGGCGCCGGAACGGCCCCCCGAACGACCGAGGAGATCCGATGAGCCCTCAGCACCGGCTCGGCGAGCACGGCTGGCTCGACGCCTACGCCGCCCCGACCGTCACCCCGGGCGGCGGCAGCGCGTCGGCCGTCGCCGCCGCCCTCGGCTGCGCCCTGCTGGCCATGTCGGCCCGGATCGGCGCCCGCAAGGCCCAGCCGAACCAGGCCGGCCGCCTGGAGGGCCTGGCCGACGAGGCCGACCAGCTCCGGGCCACCCTGGTCGAGCAGGAGCGGACCGACGCCGGGGTCTACGAGCGCATGGTGGCCACCGTCCGCGCCGCCAGGGCCACCGAGGGCGACCCAGGCGCCATCCGGGCGGCCGAGGCGGCCCGGGCCGACGCCACCGAGGTCCCGCTGGCCACCGCCGAGCTGGCCGCCCACGGGCTGCGCCTCTCCACCGAGCTGGCCGACATGGCCCTGGCCCGGACGGCCAGCGACCAGCTGGTCGCCGCCCACCTGCTCCGGTCCGGCCTGGAGGGCGGCCTCTCGACCGTCGCCTTCAACCTGCGCCGGATGGCCGCCGGGCCGGTCCGCGACGACCTGACCGCCCGGGCCGGCCGCCTCGAGGAGGCCCGCCGGGCCGCCGCCGACCTCGCCGAGCGCCTGGGCGACATGGTCCAGCGGCCATGATTTCCCCGATTCCCGGCGAACGACGGATACTCCCCCTGACAGCCAACCGGGAGGGGTGAGGGTGGCCAGGGACGTGCAACGGCCGGACATCATCGACGTGACCACCGACGGTCCTGCCCAGCCCGGCGACCCGGAGCTGTTCCATCCCGAGGACAGCGGCCTGCCAAGGGCCCGGCCCGGCGCCTACTGGTTCGGCCTGGTGGTCCTGGCCATCGGCCTGGCCGTCACCGTCGGCACCCTGGCCACCCGGGTGACCTCGATCGTCCAGACCATCCTCCTGGCCGTCCCCCTGGCCCTCATCGGGATCGGGCTGGAGCGGGTGGGCCGCGGCACCGGCCGGGGCTCGCTGCGCGCGGTCGGCGCGCTGCTGCTGGTGGTGGCCGTGGTCGGGCCGCTGGTGCTGTCGCTGTCCACCCCCAACCCGGCGGTCACCGCCACCCCCAGCGAACCCGTCCCGCCCGGGGCGGGCCGGGCCGAGCTGCGGGCCAGCATGGGCGGCGGCCAGCTCCAGGTCGACTCCGGAGCGACCGGCCTGTACGAGTCCGACCTCCGCGGCCCGGGCGAGCCCAGCGCCCAGGTCACAGGAGTCGACGACCTGGCCGTGCTCGATCTGCGCTCGCCGTCCCAGCGTGGAGTGCTGGCCCGCAACCGCGGCAACGACTGGCGGGTCCGGCTCAACACCTCGCTGGACTGGCAGCTCGACCTCACGGCCGGGGCGGTCACCGCCGACCTCGACCTGCGGGCCCTTGACATGCGCCGGGTCACCGTCCAGTCAGGCGTCTCCCGCCTGGCCGTGCGCCTCGGCGCCCCAGCCGTCGAGGTCCCGGTCGACCTCCAGCTCTCGACCGGCCTGGTCGACCTCTACCTGCCCCGCACGGCCACGGTCGAGGTCCGGGTCGACGGCCTCAACGTCAACAACTTCGGCGACGCCGACCTGACCAACAACGGCGGCGTCTGGCGGGCCGACGGCAGCGGCCGCGGCCGCTACCTGATCCGGGTCCGCACCGCCGGGGCCCGCCTCCAGATCCACCGGCAGTAGTCAGTTCCCGGCGGCGATCCGCTCCGGGAGGTCGGTGCGGCGGTCGGGGACGCCGTCCTCGGCGTACGGGGCGCGCCAGTCCGGGGCCGGGAACGGGTCGGCGAAGTACAGCGTCTCCCGCACGATCTTGTCCCCGCGAAACTCCAGGATCTTGACGACGCTGATGGGGTCGCCGCCGTCGTAGCGCAGGCCGGTCTCGGCGATCCAGAGGTCGCCGCCGCCGCGGAGCTCCCGCGGCTCGAACTCGAGCCGGGTCGGGTACTGCCGGCGCCAGGCGGTGATGTTCTCCCGGCCCCGGAACCGCTCCCCGGACTGGGGGAACTCCAGCACCGTCTCGTCGGTGTAGACCCCGGAGGCCTTGTCCTCGTTGGGCCCGCCGGTGTAGGTCCACTGCATGATGAGCAGGTCGCGGACCTGTTCGTAGTTCATCGGATGCTCCTGATCTCCTGTCCCGCGAGGGCGGGGATGGCGGCGGCGATCTCGTCGGGGATGGGCTCGAGGTCGACCACGGGCAGCTCGCGCTCCAGGTGGGCCGGGTCGAGGGCGCGGTGCCCGGTGATCCGGGCGATCGGGGAGAGCAGGCCGAAGACGGCCCGCTGGACCGGCCAGGGAGGGCTCGTGAACCGCATGGTGTCGGCGAACTCCCGGCCCAGCACGGCGGCGTGCAGCGGCCGCGGCCGGCCGCGGGCGTCGGTCCGGCCGTCCTGGGCGGTCAGGAACAGCTGGCGGATCAGCTGGACGAGGCGCTCGCCCGGCTGGACCTCGACGACGACGCGGACCTCCTCGTCGGTCGGGTTCCAGAACTCGTGGGCCACGCCGGGGGCGACCTGGACCCGGGTCCCCGGACCGGCGTCGAGCGTGCGACCGTCGTGGCGGACGGCCAGGCGGCCGCTGACGGTGGTGAAGGCCTCGGTGGTGACGGGGTGGACGTGCTCGCCGGCCACCTTGGCCCCGGGGCGCAGGTACAGGTCGACGACCAGCAGGTGGCCGTTGGCCTCCCTCGGCGGGATGCGGACGACCCCGCGCTCCCCGGTGACCGGGTTCTCGTAGAGCTCGCCCACGTTGGCGGGTGGGAGGCTCACGGCATGCTCCTCGTGGCCTCGGGTGAGGTCGAGCCGGTAGGCGAGGATCGGCACGGGCCGGACCCCGTCGAGCTCGAGCAGGCTGGTGGCGTCGAAGTCGTAGGCCGGGGCTCGCCGGAACCCGGCCTGCTGGTAGATGGCGACCGCGGCGGCCATGAACTCGGCCGTGTGCAGGCAGAGCACGGGCGCCCCGGCGGCCTGGGCCCGCTCCAGGCAGGCCCCGAGCAGCGCCCGCCCGACCCCGAGGCCCCGCGCCCCCGGCTCGACCCCGAGCGCCCGCAGCCCGGCCCAGCCGGCCGGCCACCCGACCCCCTCCAGGCCGGCGTCGGGGTAGTAGGTGACCGTGCCCACGACCCGCCCGCCGTGCTCGGCGACCAGGACCTCCCCGGCCCCGACCCGGGCCTCGACGTCGAGGACGTCGGTCAGGTACCGCCCGAACAGGGCCGGCGGCAGCGTGGCCGCGTACTCCTGGTAGGCGGCCAGCAGCACCCGCCGGACCGCCGGCAGATCGGAACCCCGGGCATCGCGGATCCCGACCCCGGTGAGACTGGGCGATGACATGACCCACCGACCGTAGCCGCCGCGGGTCGCGCCCACATCGGCAACCGTTGCCTATCTATGCCCCCAGGGTGGCGGCGGCGCGGGCGGCCTCCCGGCGGGAACCGACGTTGAGCTTGGCCAGGACGGCGGCGACGTGGTGGTCGACGGTGCGGACCGAGACGACCAGGCGGTCGGCGATCTCGGCGTTGGTCAGGCCCTCGGCCAGGAGCTCGAGGACCTCGAGCTGGCGGTCGGTGAGGCCGGCCGGGTTGGCCCGGGTGCGGGGGCGGGGGCGACGGGGGAGGTGGCTGACCCCCATGCGGCGCAGGTCGCGGCGGACCAGGGTGGCCGCGGCCACGGCGCCGAGCCGGTCGAGGGCGGCCAGGGCCTCCAGCAGCTCGGGCTGGCGGCCCGAGGCGGCCAGCTCCAGGGCGTGCTCGTAGGGGGCGCCGAGCGAGCGCCAGCTGGCGGCCGCGCCGGCCCAGTCCCCGCCGATGCCGAGGGCGAACTCTGGTGGGCAGCCGGCCGGGGCCTCCACCGGGTGCCGGCAGCGGGCCAGGTAGCGGAGCAGCTCGCCCCGGTAGCGCTCGGCCCCGCGGCCGCCGGTGCGCTCCAGCGGGACCCGGGCCAGCTCGGCCGCCCCGGCGTGGTCCCCGGCCAGCCAGGCCGCCTCGACCCGGGCGATGCCGGCCAGGGCGATCGGCTGGACCGAGTTGGTCCGGGCGGCCGTCCGCCAGGCCTGGTCGAGCAGGGGCCCGGCGGCCGGGTCGCCCTTGCGGGCCAGCAGCCGGCCAAGGGCCGACAGCCCGAAGCTGGCCAGGACCCCTGGGTCGTCGCCGCCCAGCAGCCGCCGCAGCCCGGCCTCGGCCTCGTCCCAGCGGCCCCGCAGGGTCAGGAGCATGCAGCGGTGGGCCTCCAGGTTGTACTCGTGGGAGGCGAACCCGTACTCGCGGGCATAGGCCAGGCCGTCGGCCAGGGGCTGGTCGAGCTCGTCGAACCGGCCCAGGCGGTACAGGCCCTCGACCAGGTTGGTGTAGGCCCGCTGGGCGTACTCGTAGGAGGAGGCGGCCCGGGCCACCGCCGCCGAGCGCCGCAGCTGGTCGGCGCCGCCCCCATCGCCCAGGTCGAGCAGGGCCGACCCCAGGTAGTTGAGCGAGTGGGCGACCACGTCCTGCTGGCCGGTGCACTCGCCCAGCTCCAGGGACCGCCGGGCCAGCTCGATGGCCGCCTCCGGGCGGTCGGTCAGCTTCAGGATGGCCGCCAGGTAGGTGTAGGCCCGGCCCAGCCGCTCCTGGTCGCCGAGCGGCTCCAGCAGGGCCACGGCCCGGGTCACGGCCGCCTCGGACCCGGCCGGGTCGTTGACCATGTAGCGCATCCGCGACAGGGTCGTCAGGGCCTGGCCGAGGCTGGCCGGGTCGCCGGTCCGCTCCCGCAGGCCGACCACCCGGCCGGCGCGGGCCGCCGCCTCCTCGAACCGGGACAGGTTGTAGAGGACCCAGACGCTCTCCTCGAGCACGGTCGCCCGCTGCCCGTCCGGCAGCCGGCCCGACCAGGCCAGCACCAGCTCGTAGTGGGCCAGGGCCTCGGAGAAGGCGCCGGCCCGGGCCGCCTCCCGGGCCGCGGCCAGGCCGTGACGGACGACCGCCTCGGGGTCGCCGGCCCGGGAGGCGTGGTGGGACAGCCGCGACAGCTCCACGCCCGGCCGGCCGGCCAGGACGGCCAGGACCCGCCGGTTGCAGGCGACCCGGGCGGTGGCCGACAGCTGGTGCTCGATCGCCCGGCGGGCCAGCTCGTGGCGGAACCAGACGTGCCCGGGGTCGGCCTCCAGCATGCCCCGCCGCTCGGCCTCGTCGAGGGCGGCCAGCTGGTCGCCGAGCAGCTCCTCGGCCAGCCACCGCTCGACCTGGCCGGGCACGGTGGCCAGCAGCTCGAGGGCCCGCCGGGTGGCCGCGCCCAGCCCGGCCAGCCGGGCCAGCACGGCGTCCCGGACGGTGGCCGGGACCTCGACCCCGGGGTTGGCCAGCACCTCGGTGACGAAGAAGGGGTTGCCGGCCGTCGCCGCCAGCACGGCCCCGGCGTCGGCGCCGTCGCCGGCCAGCTCCTGGATGGCGCCGGCCGACAGGGGCCGCAGGACCAGCCGCCGCACCTCCTGGTGGGGGAGGGCGGCCAGGACCCGGCGAAGGGGGTGCTGGCCGCGCAGCTCGTCCTCGCGGTAGGTCAGGACCAGCACGCACGGCAGCTCCGGGATCCGCCAGGCCAGGTAGCGGAGCACGTCCAGGGTGGCGTCGTCGGCCCAGTGGACGTCCTCGACCAGCAGCACCGTCGGCCGGCCGGCCAGCTCCTGGTGCACGGCCCCGAACACCGCGTCCCGGGCCGCCCCGGGCTCGACGGCCGCGGCCAGGGCCGGCGCGGCCCCGCGGGCCATGTCCCGGAACGGCCCAAGGGTCCGCGGCGTCACCAGGTCGTCGCAGGCCCCGGCGAGCACCCGGGCCCGCCCGGCCGCCTCCTGGGCGAACTCCCTGACCAGGCTGGTCTTGCCGATCCCGGCCTCGCCGGAGACGAGCACGACCGAGCCTCGGCCCTGGCCGGCCCCCCGAAGCGTCTCGCGCAGCCGGCGAAGCTCGGCGTCCCGCTCCAGCAAGCCCGCCGTCATCGTGCTGACGATTGAACCAGACGCGGGACCGGCCCAGAAGCGTTCCGGCCGAGGTCGCTGGCGACCGCCGGCAACCGGTCCGATGGCAGGTCCGGCGGGCGGCTAGGCCCCGGCCAGGTCCCGGCGGCGGCTCTCGAGGAACGCCCGCTCGGCCGTGTTCCGGGTTCGGGCGATGGCGTCGTCGTAGGCCTGGGCGGCCTCGGCGTCGCGGCCGAGGCGGCGCAGCAGGTCGGCCCGGGTGGCGTGGAACAGGTGGTAGCCGTCCAGCTCCAGCTCGTCCACCAGGGTGAGCGCGGCCGCCGGCCCCTCGACCTCGGCCACGGCGACGGC
>DATABK010000610.1:0-2204 GCA_036259695.1 Actinomycetes bacterium
CTCGCCACCGACCCCGAGGCCCAGGTGACCAACTTCGACAAGCTCACCTACGCCGGCAACCGGGCCAGCGTGGCCGACCTGGAGGACGACCCCCGCTACCGGTTCGTCCAGGGCGACATCTGCGACCCCGGCCAGGTCGCCGAGGCCATGGCCGGCCAGGACGTGGTCGTCAACTTCGCCGCCGAGACCCACGTCGACCGGTCGATCGTCGAGCCCCTGGAGGCGGTCCGGACCAACACCGTCGGGGTGGCCACCCTGGCCGAGGCGGCCCGGCGGGCCGGGGTCGGGCGCTTCCTCCAGGTCGGCACCGACGAGGAGTACGGGACCATCAGCGACGGCTCGTTCGCCGAGGACGACCGGCTGGAGCCGTCGTCGCCCTACTCGGCCGGCAAGGCCGGCGGGTCCCTGGTCGCCCTGGCCTATGCCGCCACCCACAAGCTGGACGTGGTCGTGACCCGCTGCACCAACAACTACGGGCCCTACCAGTTCCCCGAGAAGGTCATCCCGCTGTTCGTGACCAACCTGATGGACGGCCACAAGGTCCCGCTGTACGGCAGCGGCGGCAACATCCGCGACTGGCTGTACGTGCTCGACCACTGCAGCGCCATCGACCTGGTCCTGCGGCGCGGCCAGACCGGGGCCATCTACAACATCGGCGGCGGCAACGAGATCACCAACCTGGAGCTGACCCGGCGCATCCTGGCCGCCTTCGGGGCCGGCGAGGACCGGATCGAGTTCGTGGCCGACCGGCCCGGCCACGACTGGCGCTACTCGCTGGACACGACCCGGGTCCGCGAGCTGGGCTGGGCCCCGGCCCACGACTTCGACCAGGGTCTGGCCGAGACGATCGCCTGGTACCGGTCCCACGAGGACTGGTGGCGGCCGATGAAGCCCGCCGGCGCCTCCCGGACCCTGGACCACGGCACGTGAGAGTTCTCCTCACCGGGGCGGGGGGGCAGGTCGGGCGGGCCCTTCGGGCCGCGTTCGCCGACGCCAAGGAGCTGGTCGCCCTCGACCGGGCCGGCCTCGACATCAGCAGCTGGCCGCAGGTGGCCGACACCGTGGCCGAGCTCGCCCCCGACCTGGTCGTGAACGCGGCCGCCTGGACCGACGTCGACGGCTGCGAGGGCGACCCCGACCGGGCCTTCCGGCACAACTGCCTCGGCCCCCGGCACCTGGCCCTGGCCTGTCGCGAGGTCGACGCCGAGCTGGTCCACCTGTCCACCGACTACGTCTTCGACGGCACGGCCGCCGCCACCCGCCCCGACGGCTACGGCGAGTACGACCAGCCCAACCCGGCCAGCGTCTACGGCCGGGCCAAGCTGGCCGGCGAGCAGGCCGTCCGCGACGTCTGGGGCCGTTCCTACATCGTGCGCACGGCCTGGGTGTACGGGGTCGGGGGCCGCAACTTCGTGGCCACCATCCGGCGCCTGGCCGCCGAGCGCGACACCCTCCGGGTGGTCGACGACCAGGTCGGCAGCCCGACCTCTGCGGCCGACCTGGCCGAGGGCATCCGCGCCCTCACCCGGACCGGCCAGCACGGCACCTACCACCTGACCAACCAGGGCGCCTGCTCCTGGTTCGAGCTGGCCCGGGCCGTCCTGGCCGGCACCGGCCAGGACCCCGAGCGGGTCCAGCCGACCACCACCGCCGAGTTCCCCCGCCCGGCCCCCCGGCCCGCCTTCTCGGTCCTGGACAACCGCCTGGCCCGGCTGGCCGGCGTGCCCCCGCTGCGGCCCTGGCCCGACGCCCTGACCGCCTACCTCGCCGCCCCCGGCGCCGACGTGGCCGGGTGACCATCCGCCGGGGGCGGGCCAGCCCGGCGGCCAAGCTCGCCGTGGTCGCGCTGTGTGTGCTGTGGCTGGTCCCGGCGGCCGGGATCCTGGTCACCTCGGTCCGGACCCCGGACGCGGTCAACAGCTCGGGCTGGTGGACGGTGTTCCGCCTGCCGCTCGACCTCAGCCAGTTCTCGTTCGCCAGCTACCGCCAGGCCTTCTACGGCGGGATGGCCAACTCGTTCCTCAACAGCCTGGCCGTCACCCTGCCGGCCGTCGCCATCCCGTGCTGGCCTTCTACGGCCGGGTGCAGCTGACCGGGACGTACGCCGCCGTCTACCTGACCCACATCGGCTTCGGCCTGCCCCTGGCCATCTTCATCCTCCGGACCTTCATGCGGACCCTGCCCGCCTCGGTGATCGAGTCGGC
>DATABK010000611.1:0-2943 GCA_036259695.1 Actinomycetes bacterium
GTCATGTTGCCGACGATGGCCCGCAGGTGGCCGGCGAACACGTTGTGCACCCGGGCGTCCATCTGCTGCTGCTGGTCGAGGAAGCGGCGGGCGGCGTTGGCGATCGAGACGTAGTCGTCGCCGACCTTGAAGATGACCACGCCCTGGATGCCGAGCGGGATGCCCTGGTGGGTCACGCACTCGATCGACAGGGGGGCCTCGCGCAGGTCGAGCGACAGCCGCCGGACCGTCTGGATGCCCGGCAGCACCAGGGTGCCCTTGCCGGTGACGATCCGGAAGCCCATGCTCTCGCCGGCCCCCTCGGGCGACGAGTGCTCACGCAGGCCCGAGATGACCAGGGCCTCGTTGGGCTCGGCGACCCGCCACATCAGCTTGAAGAGTCCGAACAGGACGGCCAGGCCGACAACGGCGCCACCGGCCAGGATCAGGGGGTCCATGCCTCCGCCTTTCGACGCAGCCCTACATGGGGCTGACCACGACGGTCCGCGGCGGGAAGTACTCGATCACGACCACCCGGGTCCCGGTCGAGATGGTGTCCTTGGTGTCGGCGGCGTAGGCGTTGAAGGCCTCGCTGCCGCCACGGATGGGGATCATGACCTCGCCGACCCGCTCGGGTGCGATGGTGCCGGTGACCCGCCCGACCTTCCCGATCACCTGCTGGTCGGCCAACCGGATCCCCGTTCCCCTGTGTCGCCGGGCTGCTTCCCGTCATCGGTATCTTGCCCCATCCCGGCCTTCCGGTGTGGAGCTTCGCGAGCCGGCCGGAGGCTCCGGGGGCGGGCCGGCCACCCGGTCGCGGCCGCCCTCCTTGGCGGCGTACAGGCCGGTGTCGGCCCGCCGGACCAGGCACTCCCAGCCGTCCTCGGCCCCGCTGGCCACCCCGACGCTGGTCGTCACGGCCAGCGGCCCGTCGGCCAGCGGCACCGGCGCGGCCGCGATCGCCCGCCGGGTGCGCTCGCCCATGGCCGCCGCCTCCTCGGGTCCGGTCTCGGGCAGCACGACCAGGAACTCCTCGCCGCCCCAGCGGCCGGGCAGGTCGCCGGGGCGGGCGACCTCGTCCAGCCTGGCCGCCACCACCCGCAGGGTCCCGCGGGGGCTGGTTGAGCCGACCGTGGCGTTGACGGCCGGTGACCGGGCGGCTTGGATGGCAGCCGTGGACACCTGGGACCCGGCGCGCTACGAGCGGTTCTCCGCCGAACGGTCTGCGCCCTTCTACGACCTGCTGTCGCTGGTCGAGCCCGTGCCCGGCGGCCGGGTGGTCGACCTCGGCTGCGGCGGCGGGGAGCTGACGGCCCAGCTCCACCGGCGCCTGGAGGCGGCCGAGACCCTCGGCCTGGACAGCTCGCCGGCCATGCTGGAGCGGGCGGCCGGGCTGGTCGGCGACGGCCTCTGGTTCGAGCAGGGAGACATCGCCAGCTTCGCCGACGGCGGCTGGGACGTGGTCTTCTCCAACGCCGCCCTCCACTGGCTGCCCGACCACGCCGGGCTGTTCGGGCGGCTCGTCGAGGGCCTCAACCCGGCCGGCCAGCTGGCCGTGCAGATGCCGGCCAACCACGACCACCCCTCGCACGTGGTCGCCGCCGAGGTCGCCGCCGCCGAGCCGTTCCGGACGGCCCTCGGCGGCTACCGCCGCGAGTCCCCGGTGCGCGAACCGGAGTGGTACTCGCTCCTGCTCGACCGCCTCGGCCTGGCCGACCAGCACGTCCGGCTCCAGGTGTACCTGCACCACCTGGCCGCCCGCGACGAGGTGGTCGAGTGGGTCCGGGGCACCCTGCTCACCGACTACCAGGCCCGCATGCCGGAGGAGCAGTTCGGGGAGTTCCTGGCCGTCTACCGCGAGCGCCTGCTACCGCTCCTGGAGGACACCCGGCCGTACCGGTACCCGTTCAAACGCCTCCTGCTGTGGGGCCGCCGGGGTTCCGGATGAGCGTGCGCCGCGGTGGGATCGGGAACTGGGAGGTCACCGGTTCGCCCGGCGCGGTTTCTGGCATCGGGCCCGTGCACGTACCTGGCACGGTGGGTCGGGGTCTCTGGAGTTGGGCCCCCATTCATTTACCTGGCACGGTTGGGTCGGGTCTCTCGGTCCATCCGGCCGCCTGGTCGGGCGGCCGGGGTTCTTCAGGCCCATACAGTCCCGTGGCGCGGTGGCCCGGGGTTCATGGGCCCCGTGCCGTTGCCTGGCACGGTGGGTCGGGGTTGATTGGGCCCCATGCCGTTGCCTGGCACGGTGGGTCGGGGACGTTCGGCTTCATGCGCCCGCCTCGCGTCGTGGTCGGGGTCGCCGGGCCCTATGCGCTCGCCTGGTGCGGTGGGTGGTCGGGATGGTGAGGCCTATGCGCCAGCCGGGGTGCGGTGGGTGGTCCGTGAGCGGTCGTCCCTGCGGCTGATCAGTTGCAGCCTCCTGCTGGCAGGTGCGGCAGCTGGTTACCAGCGGCCATCTGAGCTCGCCGAGCTCACCACCCAACGTCGGCTTCCCAGGAGCTGCCCGGCGGCCACTGGTCATGCAGTTGGCCCCAAGCGCCCAGTCTGCGCTGTTGTAAGCCCCGTCGTTGGCGCTCGGCGACCCGGTTCGGCCGGTCAGCCGTGTCGGGCCAGCGGGGAACGGGCCCGGGAGAGAATTGCCCGGGCCTGCTGGCCGGCTCAAGCCACGGCGGGATGTCGCCGGGCCGTGGGATGTCGCCGTCTTCGCTGTGGTGGGCTGGCGGTCAGCCGGCCGTCGGGATCCCGGTGGAGCCGCCAGCGGCCCTCATGGACGGCCCGGTGGTGGGCCCGGCAGACCAGGATCAGGTTGGCCAGGTCGGTCGGGCCGCCGTCCAGCCAGTGGACCAGATGATGGGCCTCACACCAGGCCAGGGGGCGGGCACAGCCGGGGAACACACAGCCGCCGTCCCGCACGGCCAGGGCGGTCCGCTGGGCTGGTTGGACGACTCGGCTGGTGCGGCC
>DATABK010000612.1:0-10555 GCA_036259695.1 Actinomycetes bacterium
GGACCGCGGTGGCGTCGTCTCCCGAGAGCAGGGCGGCCGCGTCCGCGCAGCCCCGGTTCGGCTGGACCCCGCCGGTGAACAGCCGGCCGCAGGCCTCCAGCTCGGCCGTGCGGGCGGCCAGCTCGCCGGCCGCGTCCGGCGGGCCCCCGGCGGCGACGTGGGCGCCCTCGTGGGCGAGCACGGCCGCGACCCGGTCGGCCGCGGCCTCGCCCTGCTGGAACTTGGCGTGGACCAGGACCTGCGGCGGGCCGGCGCCGAAGACGGTGGTCGACTCGTTGATGGCCAGCTCGAACTCGGCGAAGGCAACCTCCGCCCTGGCCTCCTGGAGCCCGGCCCGGGCCTGCTCGATCGGGGTGGTGGAGCGCAGGGCGCACAGCTTGTTCGCGGCCTCGTCGAGCAGGGCGACCTCGCCGGCCGTCCCGACCAGGGTGATCTGGTCGAGCCGGGGGCAGCCGGCCCGGCGGCGGACGAGCCGGTCGCGGTTCTCCGGCTCCAGGACGGGCACGCGCAGGTCGCCGACGCCGTGGCTCTGGCCGGCGGCCGGCGGGGATCGCCGGGCCGCTGGCGGGAGCTGGTCGGGGACCGACCCGAAGATGCCGACCGCCACCACCACCATGGCGACGGTCGTGAGGGCGACGGCCAGCCACAGCCACCAGGGCAGCCGCGGCCAGGGACGGGCCTTGATGGCGGCCACCTCGGCGGGCGTGAGCCGGCGGGGACGGCCGAGCAGCTGACGGGCCACCTCGGCTGTCCGCTCAGTCGGGGAGGAGGCGCACGGAGAACTCCTCGATCACCGGGTTGGCCAGCAGCGCCTCGGCCACCTGGCGGGCCGCCTGCTCGCCGTCGCCGTCGCGGACGGTGAGCTCGACGTGCTTGCCGACGCGGACGTCGGACACCCCGGTGAAGCCGAGCGACGGCAGGGCCCGCTCGACCGCCTGCCCCTGCGGGTCGAGGATCTCCCGCTTGAGCATCACGTCCACCGCCACCCGCGGCATCCTCACCCACCTCCCGTGCGTGCCCGGCCAGGGTGAGGCTACACCGGAACCGCCAGTGGCCCCGGGGGCCTCAAGCCGCAGGGCCCCGGTCAACTGGGGGTGACTAGTCCGCAGGGCCGGGCGTAACCGTCCAATCGGGTGATGGGGCAGCCACGCAGAGTGGTCGAGACCTCAGCTATGACGCCCGACCGCGCCACCAGCGAGGACCAGCTGGTCCGTGCCCACCTCCACCTGGCCACCCAGGCCGTCAACGAGCTCGCCCGGCGGCTGCCGTCCCACGTCAACCGCGACGACCTGAGCTCGGCGGCCATGCTCGGTCTGGCCCAGGCGGCCAGGAGCTGGGACCCCGGCCGGGGAGCCAGCTTCGAGCGCCACGCCTCCACCCGGATCCGCGGCGCCCTGCTCGACGAGCTGCGCGGCTCGGACTGGGCCAGCCGCTCGGTCCGCTCGCGGGCCCGGCAGCTCCAGCAGGCCGGCGAGGAGCTGGTCGGGCGGCTCGGCCGCACCCCGACCCGGGCCGAGCTGGCCGCCGAGCTCGGCACCGACGCCCAGACCGTCCACAAGCTGGTCGGCGACGTCCACCGGGCGACGGTGCTGAACTACGAGTCGATCGTGGCCGAGGGCGAGGCCGACGACCTGCTGCCCAGCGCCGATCGGGCCCCCGACCACGTCCTGGTCGACCGGGAGCGGCGCGCGTACCTGTCCGACGCCGTGCTCGCCCTGCCCGAGCGGCTCCGCGCCGTGGTCATCGGCTACTTCTACGAGGAGCGGCCCATGCTGGAGATCGCCGGGGAGCTGGGTGTCACCGAGTCGCGCGTCTCCCAGCTCCGGGCCGAGGCCCTGATCCTGCTCCGGGACGGGCTCAACGCCCACCTCGACCCCGACACCCTGCCGGCCGAGCCCCGGCCCGAGGGCCGGCTGGCCAAGCGCCGGGCCGCCTACCACGCGGCCATCGCCGCCTGCTCGACCTTCCGGGCCCGGCTCGACGCGGCCCCGCGGCCATTGCTGGAACGTGCCGCCCAGGACGGTTCGGCGGCGCCTTCACCGGCCTGAATCCCGGTTCAGGCAACGGATTCGCTTGATCAGGTCATGGCTGCATAACATTTCCGGGTTCTCCCCCGTGGCTCCCCGTCTTGCTCCCTTCCAGACGGTATGCTCCGTTCGCACCATGGCTCGAACGGTTGGAGGGTGATTCGATGACGGACCCCATGCTCGTCCGACGGCTGGCCCTCGACCTTCGCAACCTCGCCGACAAAACCCTGGAGCTGCGGGGGGTCGTCGAGGACTACCGCCACGACCTGGTCCGCACCCTCGAGGACGACTGGTGCGACCCGGCCGAGCTCCAGGCGTTGCACCGCCAGATCCAGGAGCTGTGGGAGTCCATGGACCGGGCCGAGGCCAAGCTGCGCAGCGGCTCCCGCCGGATGTCGCCGCTGCTCTGGCTCGAGTAGCCCTCAGCTCGGACCCGCGGCTGCCGACCGTAGGACCCATGATCATCCTGACCCGCCTGCACGGCACCGGCGTGGCGGTGAACTGCGACCTGATCGAGCGGGTCGAGGCGGCCCCGGAGACGGTGGTGACGCTGGTCGACGGCAGCCGGTACGTGGTCAGGGAGAGCGTGGCCGAGGTCGTCGACAAGGTGCGGGACTTCCGGGCCTCGGTGGTCAGGCTGGCCGGCCGCCCGGACGAGCCCGCGACCGGCCAGCACCTGTACCTGGTGCCCGGCCCCGACCCGGAAGGCTAGTACAGGAACATCGGCTTGCCGTCGACCTGGCGGATGAGTGGCCGATAGCGCTTCTCGTCGTAGAGGGCGTCGACGTCGACCCGCTTGGTGCCGGACATCATGGTGTCGATCGGGACCGAGGTGTAGGTGCCGCGGCGCAGGGCGACCATGCTGCCGGGGGCGTCCTGGTCGATCAGGTTGATGGCCATGTTGGCGTAGTTGACCGCCACCATCAGGTCGAGGGCGTCGGGGGCGCCCGAGCGCATCAGGTAGCCGACCTGCTGGTAGACGATGTCCTGGCCGGTGAGCTTCTTGAGCAGCTCGCCGGTGGCCAGGCCGATGCCCCCGAGCTTGCGGTGGCCGTAGGCGTCGGCCTCGCCCCGCTCCATGATCTCGCCCTCGAGCATGCGGGCGCCCTCCGAGACCGTGACCATGGCGTAGTTCGAGGGGTTGGCCGCCTTGTCCTCGAGCAGGTAGTGGGCCAGCAGCTCGACGTCGAAGGGGACCTCGCAGATGATCGCCCGGTCGACCCCGGCCAGGTACGCCGAGAGCAGCGAGGTCTCGCCGCAGTTGCGCCCGAACAGCTCGACGACGGCGATCCGCTCGTGCGACCCGGTCGAGGTCCGGAGCTGGTGGATGAACTGGACGCTGCGGGTGACGGCGGTCGAGAAGCCGATGCAGTAGTCGGTGCCGAAGACGTCGTTGTCCATCGTCTTGGGCACGGCCAGGACCTTGACCCCCTCCCGGGACAGCCGCTCGGCGTACGACAGGGTGTCGTCGCCGCCGATCGCGACCAGCCAGTCCAGGCCTAGGCGCTCGACCACGGCCAGGCAGTGGCTGGTGAAGTCGAACGGCCCCTCGGACTCGAACTGGCCCTGGCCGGCGAGGAACGACGGCACGTCCTTGGGGGAGACCTTGCCCGGGTTGGTCCGGCTGGTGTGGAGGAAGGTCCCGCCGGTGCGGTCGATGGTGCGCACGTCGCGCTTGGTCAGCGGCTGCACGCAGTGGTCCTGGGGCTTGTCGTCGTCCAGGTTGTAGTCGAGCAGCCCGGCCCAGCCGCGGCGCAGCCCGACGACCTCGTAGCCCCGGTCGGCGGCGGCGTACACGAGGGTCTTGATGCAGGGGTTGAGCCCGGGGACGTCGCCGCCACCGGTGAGCACGCCGATTCGGGTCATGCGCATGCCTCCAACGAGGGGTGCCGAGGGGGTCGGGCATCCTTGCCCGAGATCGCGGCCGGGACCGGTCGCGACCAGTCGACCAGTAAGGATACCGTCGGCGGGCGGTGGCCGCCCGTCAGCCCGGCTGCCGGGCCCGCGGGGCCGGGCGGGGGACGCCGGTGTCGGCGACCACGGCCCGGGTCGTCGGCAGGTCCCTTGACGCCGCCTCCCACTCGTCGGCCGGGGGTCCGGTGTAGATGCCGGTCTGCTCGGCCGCGGCCATGGTGGCCTGCTCCTCGCGGAGGAAGCCGAGCTGGGCCACCTGGGGCGGCAGGGCCCAGTCGAGCAGCCAGTCGAGCGACACCCGGATGCGGTTGTTGGTGGAGGGCAGGGCGAGCAGGTGGTAGCCACGGGTCGCGACCAGGCCGGGCAGCCCGCCCAGGGAGACCCCGAACGGGGAGGCGACGGCGTCGAAGCCGCCCAGGTCGACGGCGAAGCCGAGGTCCCGGTGACGGTAGTCGACCACCTTGCCGTAGCCGAGCGTGGCGGCCACGTTGCGGGCGGCGACCTTGCCCTGGCGCTGGGCGTGCTGGGCGGTCTGGCCGGTGAGCTTGCCCGGCTTGGTCAGGTCGGGAACGGCGGCGGCGTCGCCGAAGGCGAACACCTCGGGGTGGCCGGGCACCCGCATGTCGGCCCCGACCTTCAGCCGCCCCCGTTCGGTGGGCAGCCCGAGGGTCTCGATCAGGGGGCTGGGGGTGACGCCGGTGCACCAGACGAGGGTGTGGGTGGCGATCGTCTCGCCGTCCGAGAGCCGCACCTTGTCCTCGGTCGCCTCCTCGACGGTGGTCCCCAGCCTGACCTCGACCCCCCGGCGGCGCAGCACCTTCATGGCCTCGTCGCCGAGCTTCTGGTCCAGCTCGGGCAGCACCCGGGAGGCGAGGTCGACCAGCACCCAGCGGACGTCGGTGGGCCGCAGCCGCGGGTACTCGGCCGCCGCCCGCCTGGTGATGTGCTGCATCTGGGCGGCGGTCTCGGTGCCGGAGTAGCCGGCCCCGACGACCACGAAGGTGCAGCAGGCGCGGCGACGGGCCGGCTCCTCGGCGGCGTCGGCGGCGTCGAGCTCTCGGAGCACGTGGTCGCGCAGGTAGGCCGCCTCGGCCAGGGTCTTGAGGCCGAGGGCGTGCTCGGCCACCCCGGGGATGTTGAAGGTGCGGGTGACCCCGCCGGGCGTCAGCACCAGCCGGTCCCAGCCCAGCTGGTGCTCCGACCCGTCCATGCGGCGCAGCGTGGCCGTGCGGCCACCGATGTCGACCGCGACCACGTGACCTTGGAGGATCCTGGCCCGTTGCAGCTCGTTGTGCAGCCCTACGGCGATGTGGCGGGGCTCGACCACGCCGGCGGCCACGTTGGGCAGCAGCGGGCTGTACAGGAGGTAGTCTCCGGCGCTGGCCAGCAGCAGCTCGGCGGCGTCGGGTGGCAGGTGCTTCTCCAGCCGCCGCATGCAGTGGAACCCGGCGAAGCCGCTGCCGACGACCAGGACCGTTGGGGGTGTTGTGCGCTCATGGGAGGTCATGGGTAGATGAGTAGCACGTCGGTCGAGGAGGAATCCATGCGCGACTACCGCACCCTTCGTCCCGGAACCTACCAGGAGATGACCTCCGCCTTCCGCTGGGAGGTCCCGGCCAGCTACAACCTGGCCGCCGACGTGCTCGACAAGCACGAGCCCGAGCGGCCGGCCATGCGGTTCGTGTCCGACGAGGGCCGCGACGAGCGCTGGACGTTCGGCGACATGCGGCGCCTGACCGACCGGACGGCCAACACCCTGCGCGGGCTGGGGGTCGGCAAGGGCGACCGGGTGGCCGTGATGGCCCCGGCCTCGCCCGAGATCGCGGCCAGCTTCCTGGCCACCTACAAGGTCGAGGCGATCCTGCTGTCGATGTCGGTGCTGTACGGCGACGACGCCATCGCCTACCGGCTCAACGACGCCGAGGCCAAGGTGCTGATCTGTTCGGCCGCCCACCGCGACCGGGTGGCCGCCCTGCTCGACAAGGCGCCGTCGGTCGAGCACCTGGTGGTGGTCGGCGGGCAGGGCCGGGAGAGCTTCGAGGAGCTGACCGGGGCGGCCGCCGACCGGTTCGAGACCCCGGCCACCGACCCCGACACCCCGGCCCAGCTCTACTACACCTCGGGCACGACCGGGCTGGCCAAGGGGATCCTGCACGCCCACCGGTACCTGCTGGGCCACGAGGAGTTCCAGCTCAGCCACGACGTCCGGGCGGGCGAGCTGTTCCACTCGACCGGGGAGTGGGCCTGGATCGCCGGGATCGTGCCCGGCATCCTCGGGCCCTGGCGCTTCGGGGTGGAGACGCTGGTCCACGGGCGCAAGGGCGGGTTCGACCCCGGCAAGGCCCTGCGGCTGATCGCCGACCACGGGGTCGGCAACGTGTTCACCACCCCGACCGCGATCCGGGCCATGATGGGCGTGTCCGAGGCGGCGGACCTCGACTTCGGGGTCCGGCTGGCCTGCTCGGCCGGCGAGCCGCTCAACCCCGAGGCGATCGCCTGGTGGAACCGGACGGTCGGCTGCCCGGTGCTCGACTACTACGGCCTGTCCGAGAGCTACCCGCTGTGCGCCAACTACCCGACGGTCGAGGTCCGGCCCGGCTCCATGGGCCTGCCCCTGCCTGGGTGGGAGGTGGCCATCCTCGACCCCGACGAACAACCCGTCCCCCAGGGCGAGCCGGGCGAGATCTGCCTCAGGGCCCGGTCGAACCCGCACTACCCGCTCGGCTACTGGAACCGGCCCGAGGACTCCGAGGAGGTCTTCGGAGGCGACTGGTTCCACACCAAGGACACCGCCCGCCAGGACGAGGACGGCTACGTCTGGTACTCGGGCCGGGCCGACGACGTGATCATCTCGGCCGGCTACCGGATCGGGCCGTTCGAGGTCGAGAGCACCCTGCTGGAGCACCCGGCGGTGGCGGAGTCGGCGGTGGTGGCCAGCCCCGATCCTCAGCGCGGCCACGTCGTCAAGGCCTTCGTCCGGCTGGTCCCGGGCATCGAGCCGGGTGAGGAGCTGGTCGGCGAGCTCCAGCGGCACGTCCGCGAGCGCCTGTCGGCCTACGCCTACCCACGCAGGGTCGAGTTCGTCGACGACCTGCCCAAGACCCTCACCGGCAAGATCCGCCGCTCGGAGCTGCGCAAGGCCGACAGCCGAAGTTGAGCCGGGCGCCGGGCCCGGGGTAGCGTCTGGCGCCATGTACGACACCCGCTGGCCGCGGCCGGGGCCGGCGATGGCGGCCGTCGCCGCCCTGCTCGGCATGGTGGCCGGGGCCATCCTCGGCCTCTCCACCCCGGGCTCGGCGCCACAGGCCCAGGCCAGCGCCCCCCCGGAGACCACCGTGGCGCCCACCACCACGACCCTCCCGAGCGAGTTCCACACGGTGGTGCTCGGCAGCTTCAACGAGCGCGACCGCGCCAACGAACGCCTGCGGCTGGTCAAGGAGCAAGGCGTCCGCGACGCCCGCCTGCTCGACCGCGATCAGGGATACGCCCTCGGGGTCCGGTGGGCGGTGTACAGCGGCCTCTACGACACCAGGGAGGAGGCCGAGGCGCACATCCAGGAACTGGCCGGACTCGGCATCACCGAGCGTTACTGGAAGCATGTGACCCGGACGAGTTGATGGGGTAGGCAAGCTCGACCCGGGGAGGTGGTCCGCTGATGCCCATGTCCGCCAGAGAGGTCCGTCAGGCGCTGCACGAGCTCGGCGACCTGCGCTATGCCGCCGGCAACCTCGACGACGCCCTGCGCCGGATCGTCCACGCCACCCACAAGCTGTTCGCCGTCGACGGGGCCGGGCTGATGCTGGTCGACCCCGACCAGCTGTTGCGCAGCGTGGCCGACTCCGACGAGCGGGTCGGCCACCTGGAGGAGCTCCAGATCGAGCACGGTGAGGGCCCCTGCATCGACGCCTTCGACGACAAGGAGCTGATCCACGCGGCCGACCTCGCCGCCGAGAAGCGCTGGCCCGACTTCTCCCCGGCCGCGGTCGACCGGGGCCTGCGGGCCGTGCTGGCCAGCCCCATCCCCTACAACCAGATGGCCATCGGGGTGGTGACGGTGTTCTCGTCCGAGGTGCACCCCTGGTCGCCCGAGGGCGAGCTGGCCCTGGTCGCCTTCACCGACCTGGCCGCCCTGACCATCGCCAACACCATGCAGAGCGAGCAGCGCGGCGACCTGGCCGAGCAGCTCCAGCGGGCCCTCGACGCCCGGGTGCTGATCGAGCAGGCCAAGGGGGCCATGGTGGCGAGGGACGGGGTCAGCCCCGGGGAGGCGTTCGAGCGGATGCGCCGCCAGGCCCGCACCGAACGCCGCCGCGTGGTCGAGGTCGCCCGCGAGATCATGATCACCGCCCGCCGCCCCTGAGCCCCCGGCTGTCACGGCCGCGGGCGATGATGCGGCCATGACCACCGATCCCCTGGAGGGCCTGCGCCGGCTCTGCCTGGCCCTCCCGGAGACGACCGAACGCCTCAGCCACGGCGAGCCCACCTGGTTCGTCCGCGGCAGGACGACCTTCGTCACCTACGCCGACCACCACCACGACGACCGCCTGGCCTTCTGGTGCGCCGCCCCGCCCGGCACCCAGGAGGCGCTGGTCGCCTCTGCCCCCGAGCGCTTCTTCCGCCCCCCGTACGTCGGCCACCGCGGCTGGCTCGGCGTCTACCTCGACGTCCCCCAGGACTGGGAAGAGCTCGCCGAGCTGGTCACCGACGCCTACCGCACCGTCGCCCCCAAGCGCCTGGTCCAGCAGCTGGACGCGGCCGGGCCCTAGATGAGGCCGGCGTAGAGGGCGGCGGTCTCGGCGGCGATGGCGGTCCAGCTGAACTGCTCGACGGCGCGGCGGCGGCCGGCCTTGCCCATGCGGTCGGCCAGCTCGGGGGCGGCGAGGACGCTGTTGAGGCGCTCGGCGATGTCGGCGGCGAAGCGGTCGGGGTCGCGGGCGCCGCCGGCGCCGTCGCTCTCGAAGGGGACCAGCAGGCCGGTCTCGCCGTTGACGACCACCTCGGGGATGCCACCGGTGGCGGTGGCGACGACGGCCGTCTCGCAGGCCATGGCCTCCAGGTTGACGATGCCGAGGGGCTCGTAGACCGACGGGCAGACGAACACGGTGGCGGAGGTCAGGAGCTGGATGACCTCGCGGCGCTCGAGCATCTTCTCGATCCAGATGATGCCGCCCCGCTCCTGGCGGACCTTCTCCACCTTGGCGGTGACCTCGCGGCCCAGCTCGGGGGTGTCGGGGGCGCCGGCGCACAGGATGAGCTGGGCTTCCGGGTCGAGCGAGAGGGCGGCGTCCAGCAGGTGGGGCACGCCCTTCTGGCGGGTGATCCGGCCGACGAAGATGACCGACGGCCGGTCCGGGTCGACCCCGTAGGCCTCGAGCACGTCGCTGCCGTGGTCCGGCTTGTACTGCTCGGTGTCGATGCCGTTGTGGATGACCTGGAGCCGGGCCGGGTCGACCCCCGGGTAGACCGAGAGGATGTCGGCGGCCATGCCGGCCGAGACGGCGATCACCCGGTCGGCGGCCTCGATCGAGGTCTGCTCGCACCAGCGGGAGACGTGGTAGCCGCCGGCGAGCTGCTCGACCTTCCAGGGGCGCAGCGGCTCGAGGCTGTGCACGCTGACCACGTGCGGGATGCCGTAGAGGAGCTTGGCCAGGTGCCCGGCCAGGTTGGCGTACCAGGTGTGGCTGTGGACCAGGTCGACGCCCTCGACCCCGGCGGCCATCGACAGGTCGGTGGCGATGGTCCGCAGGGCCCCGAGGTGGCGGCCGCCACCCTCCAGGGCGTCCCAGGTCCCGTGGGCGATCACCTCGGGCGAGCCCGGGGGTCCGGCCGGTCGGGGGTCGCCGAAGCAGTGCACCTGGAGGTCGAGGAGTTTGGCCAGCTCTCTCGCCAGGTACTCGACATGAACTCCGGCACCGCCGTACACATCTGGGGGATACTCGCGACTGAGCAGGGCCACGCGCACGGGACGCTCCTTCCATCCAGCGGGAGCCTGATGCTAGCGCGTTGACACCCCGCGTTGGTGTGGCCCAGACTTGACTAGCTTGTACAGATTGTCCCGATCCTCGGCTGAAGGTGGGCAGGACGATGGCAACCGCCGCTCGTTCCGAGCCGCTGCGCAGGGCGGGCTCGCTGCTCGGGCTGCTGGGGCTGGAGCTGGGCGCCGTGCTGGCCCTGCACTGGCTGGGGCGGTTCCCAGGGCTGCGGATCCGCTGGGACGAGCCGGTGCCCTGGGTGCTGTCGAGCCCGGTGCAGGAGGTCCTCGGGGCGCTGCTGCGCACGGTCGGGCTGGTCATGGCCTACTGGCTGCTGGCCTCGACCGTCCTCTACCTGCTGGCCCGGCTGACCCGGCTGCCGGCGGTCGTCCGGGCGGTCGGCTGGGCCACCCTGCCGCTGGCCCGCCGGGTCGCCGACCACGCGGTCGCGGTCACGCTGGTGACCTCGATGGTCGGTGGGAGCACCCTGGGAGTGGCCTCCCCGGCCCTGGCCGCTCATCAGGAAGCACCGCCGAGCTCGGCCACCGAGACCACCGAGCCGCCGCCGGCGACGCCGTACGTTCCCGACCCCGCCGGGGAGCCTCCGACCTCCGAGCCCGCGACCACGGCACCGGACACCAC
>DATABK010000613.1:0-2966 GCA_036259695.1 Actinomycetes bacterium
GGGCCGCGGTGGTGCTCATGGGCGGCCACCTCCCGGCCGCCCGGCCGGGCTTCCCGCCGGTGGGGCCGGAGGACGACTTCAACGTCCAGCAGGACCACCTGGCCGCCCGGATCGTCCTGGAGGCCTGCGACCCGCTGGTCGTTCCCCTGGCCGCCACCAACCAGGTCCACCTGCGGGCCGCCCACCTGCCCCGGCTGCGGGCGGCCGGGCCGCTCGGCGCCCTGCTGGCCGACCAGGCCGAGGCCCACGCCCGCGACCAGGGGGTTGCCGAGCTCGGCCGGGCCTGGCCGGGGCTCCCCGACGACCTGCTCAACTTCCAGCACGACCCGCTGGCCTGCGCCGTCGCCCTGGGCTGGGACGGCGTGACCACCGAGACGATCCCGACCGGGCTGGAGGCCGCCGGCGGCCGGCTGCGGATGACCCGGTCGGCCGGGGGCCGGCCCCTGCGGGTGGTCACGGCCGTGGACGGCCCAGGGTTCGAGGAGCGCTGGCTGGAAGCGGTCGAGCGGGCGGCGGCCGTCAGCCGGCCTTGACGACCAGCCCCCCGTCGACCCGCAGCAGCTCCCCGGTGATGAAGGAGGCCTCGTCCGAGGCCAGGAACACGATCGCCGCCGCCACCTCCTCGGGCTGGCCGATGCGGCCCATGGGGTGCATGGCCACCCACCCGGCCATGACGGCGTCGCCGTCGGCCGACTCGCGCATGATGGCCTCGTTCATCTCGGTCATGATCGTGCCCGGGACGATCGCGTTGACCCGGATCCCGGCCCGGGCGTACTCGACGGCCGCCTGCCGGGTCAGGGCGTCGATCCCGCCCTTGCTGGCCGCGTACCCGGACCAGCCGAGGAACCCGACGTGGGCCTGGACCGAGCTGAGGTTGACGATGCTGCCGCCCCCCTGGGCGAGCATGCGGGGGATGGCGGCCCGCAGGCCCCGCCAGACCCCGGACAGGTTGACGTCGATGACCCGGGCCCAGTCCTCCTCGGCCATCTCCCCGGCCGACCCCGCGACCGAGATGGCGGCGTTGTTGACCAGCACGTCGAGGCGGCCGTGGCGGTCGACGGCCTCGGCCAGGACGGCCTCCACCTCGGCCAGGGAGCGGACGTCGGTGCGCCGGAAGAAGGCGTCGCCGCCGGCGTCGCGGATGCCGGCCGCGACCCGCTCACCGCCGGCCTCGTCGACGTCGGCGATCCCGACCCTGGCCCTCTCGGCGGCCAGGGCCTGGGCCGCGGCCCGGCCGATGCCCGAGGCCCCGCCGGTGACCACCGCGACCTTCCCCTCGACCCGACCCATCTCGGCGACCTCCTCCTCGTCTGGTCAGCTCACTCGCCGGTGAAGCGGGGCGCCCGCTTCTCCAGGAAGGCCCGGATCCCCTCGGCGGCGTCGGCGGTGCGGTGCAGGCCGGCCAGGGCCTCCTGCTCCCGATCCAGCCCGTCGGCCAGCGGCGCCTCCAGGGCCGTCCGCACCAGCGACAGCATGGCCCGGCTGGCCAGCGGGGCCACCCGGGCCACCTGCCCGGCCACCTCCAGGGCCGCGTCCAGGAGCCGCTCGGGCGCCACCACCTCGGCGACCAGCCCCAGCCGGAACGCGTCCTCGGCGGTGAGGCGCCGGGCCGCCAGCAGCACCTCGGCGGCCACGAACGGCCCGGCCGCCCGGGTCAGACGCTGGGTCCCGCCGCCGCCGGGCGACAGCCCGAGCAGCCCCTCGGGCAGCCCGAAGCGGGCGTTGACCGAGGCAACCAGCAGGTCGCAGCAGAGGGCGAGCTCGAACCCGCCGCCGAGGGCGTAGCCGTTGACCGCCCCGATGACCGGCTTGGGGAACCCGTCCAGCCAGGAGAACAGCCGCCGGCTCTCGGCCTGGTAGGCGACGAACGCCTCGTGGTCGCCGGCGGCGTACTCGGCGATGTCGGCCCCGGCCACGAACGCCTTGGGGCCGGCCCCGGTCAGGACGACCGCCCGGACCTCGGGGTCGGCCTCGGCCTCGCCCAGGCGCCGGTCCAGCTGGGCGAGCATGGCCGAGCTGATGGCGTTCAGCTTGTCCGGCCGGTTGCAGGTCAGCACCAGCGCCGGGCCGCGGCGCTCGGCCAGCAGGACGTCGGTGTCGCCGGCCACTAGACGCAGCCCTCGTCGTGCAGCCGCCGGATCTCGTCGGCCCCGTAGCCGACCGAGCCAAGGATCTCGTCGGTGTGCTGGCCGACCGCCGGCGGCCCCAGCCGGATCGTCCCGGGGGTCTCGCTGAACCGGGCCGGCACACCCACCACCCGGACCTCCCCGACCCCCGGGTAGTCCACGGTGGTCAGCAGCTCGTTGTGGGCCACCTGGGGGTCGGCGACCACCTGGTCGAAGGTCTGCACGGGCGCGCACCACACGTCCCGGGTGGCCAGCAGGGTCAGCCACTCGGCGGTGGTCCGATCGGGCAGCCGTCCGGCGATGACCCGGTAGACCTGGTCCCGCTCCGACCAGGCCCGCTCGGGCGTGTCGTAGGCGGCCAGCTCGGGCAGGCCGAGGAGCTCGCCGAGGACGGCCAGCGACCCCATGGCCAGGGCCAGGTGCCCGTCGGCGGTGCGGTAGACCCCGAACGGCGCCGACAGCCAGGCCCCGCCGATGCCGGCCTGGCTGCGCTCGAAGCGCCGCTCCAGGTTCATGAACGCGGCCAGCTCCTGGCACTGGAGGGCGACGGCGGTGCTGAGGAGGCTGACGTCGATCCGCTGGCCCTGGCCGGTCCGCTCCCGGTGGAACAGCCCCACCATGGCCGAGAAGGCCAGCAGCAGGGCGGTGGAGGCGTCCACGATCGAGCTCCCCGACGGGGTCGGCGGGTCGTCGCGGCGCCCGCCGTAGGCGGCCAGCCCGCTCATCGACTGGACCAGGAGGTCCTGGCCGGGCCGGTCGGCGTAGGGGCCGTCGGGGCCGAACCCGGTCCCGGCCACATACACCAGCGACGGGTTCACCGCCCGGAGGTCCTCGTAGCCC
>DATABK010000614.1:0-1950 GCA_036259695.1 Actinomycetes bacterium
GCCCGGTGGGCCGGTGGGGCGGAGCGGCACCTCACGACCTGGCCACCGAGCCGGCCTGGCGGTGGCGCCGGGGCGTGCCACCATGGCGGCATGGACGAGGTGCCGCCCCGGCCGGTGGTGGCGGTCGGGCTGGTCGCCCGCGACCGCCACGGCCGCCTGCTCCTGGTCGAACGGGGCCACCCACCCCACCAGGGCCGGTGGTCGCTGCCCGGCGGCCGGGTCGAGGGCGGCGAGACCCTGGCCGAGGCGGCGGCCCGGGAGCTGCGCGAGGAGACCGGGTTGTCGGCGAACGTCGGTGAGATCGCCGGCGTGGTGGAACGGATCGCCGAGGGCTACCACTACCTGATCGTCGACCTCTGGGCCGACCTGGCCGACGACGCCGTCCCCGTAGCCGCCGCCGACGCCGCCGGCGCCCGCCTGGTCCCCCTGGACGAGCTGCCCGCGTATTCCCTGTCGCCGGGCCTGGCGGGGTTCCTCGCCGGCATCGGCTGCTGGCCCGAGGGGGCGGCGGTTCCCGACGACCTGCCTGGGTCGTCGGGCTGATCGGGAGGGAGCCCTGAGCCGCCCTCCGGCCCCCGCTTCCGACCTCCGGCCCCTGTGCCACCGGCCCGGTAGGCTTGGGGCATGCCCGAGCTGCCCGAGGTCGAGTCGGTCCGCCGGCAGCTCGACCCGGAGCTGTCCGGCCGCCGGGTGCTGGCCGTCTGGGCCGACGCCCAGCGCCGCTTCCACGCCCCCGACCGGCTCCTCGGCCGCCGGGTCGAGGCGGTCGGCCGCCGCGGCAAGTTCCTCCTCTGCCCGCTCGACCGGGGCCTGGAGCTGGTGCTGCATCTGGGCATGACCGGCGTGCTCCATTTCGGGACGGCCGACGCCTACGCCCGGGCCCGGATCACCCTGGACGACGGCCGCGAGCTGGTGTTCCGGGACGTCCGCCGCTTCGGCGGCCTGGCCGTCGTCGAGGCCGGCGCCTACGGGTCCCTGCCGACCCTGGCCCGCCTCGGCCCCGAGCCGCTGTCGGACGAGTTCGACCCCCACCGCTTCGCCCGCGACCTGGCCACCACCCGCGCCCCGGTCAAGCCCTATCTGCTCACCCAGCGCCCGGTGGCCGGGGTCGGCAACATCTACGCCGACGAGGCCCTCTGGCTGTCCCGCATCCACCCCGCCTCCCGCCGCGTCGGCCCCCGACGAGCCCTGGCCCTCCACAGCGCCATCCGCCAGGTCCTGACCGAAGCGATCGACCGGGAGGGCACCACCTTCCGCGACTACCGCATGGTCAACGGTGAGAGCGGCCGCAACGCCGACTTCCTGATCGCCTATGGCCAGTCCGGCCGCCCCTGTCCCCGCTGCGTCACGCCCCTGCGGAAGATCGTTCTGGGGGGTCGGGGTACGACATTCTGCCCGGGCTGCCAGCGGCGGTAGGGGTGGGGCCGAGTTACTTGCCCGGCTCGGAGACTAGGGAATTCTTGGTTGCATTTCGTCGCCTAGCTCGGCAGCCAGGAGGGTCAGACCCCATTCCGTCGCCTGGCTCGATAGCCTAGGGATATTCAGTCTCCATGCAGTAATCTGGCTCGGCCGCCAGCGGTGCTTGGGCCCCATGAGAATTCATGGCAGCACGGTGCCCCGGAGCCTTGGGTTCCAAGCGGTGCCGGCTCGGCCGGGGCACTCGGACCCATGCACTCACCCGGCACGGGTTGCCCTGCACCAACCGGTCACGCGACGACGACCCGATCCGAACGCAGACCTGGTGGGGAGCCTAGCCCACTCGAGAGCGAGGTGCCGCGGCTGTCCACAGCCCGGATCGGCCCTGGTGGCCAGGCCGTAAACCAGAACTCCAATCACCGACCAGGTGGGTCGCCCTACCAGAGCATCATGTGGCAGACACACGCTATCGCTATTCGCTGTCAGTTTGGCTGGGATCGGTGGCAAGTAGCTTGGTCCTCAAAATAGTTGTCC
>DATABK010000615.1:0-3260 GCA_036259695.1 Actinomycetes bacterium
GATCTCATGGCCCAGGGTCTGGCCTTCTGGGGCGGTGGTCCGCCCCCGGACCATGTGCTGGTCAGAGCCGCAGATGTTGGTGGCCACGACCTTCAGGACCACCCCGTGCTGGAGCTCGCGGTTCTGCTCGACGAGTTTGAATACGGGATAGTCGAGCTCCTTCACCTCAACACTACCCGGCCCGGTATAGACGACGCCCTTGTTGGTATCGGCCATAGCTGGTTCCTCCATTCACGGCCGAGGAGGGTAGGGCGGTCGAGGAATTCGCCGGGCGGGGCGCGCGCGCGGGACCCAGTTCGCGCGAGTCCACGGCAAGCTCGCATCGCGCCCCACCTCCAGCGCAGCCCAGGCCCGTCAAGCTACGCCGACGAGCCCAACAGTCAAGAACACAAACCGGGGCGAATCGAGCGACTTACCGTTGAGCCGGTTGACGAGGGGTCAAGCTTGTGCCCGTGGTCATGCCGAGCATCGGTAGGTTCGCCCATCCTTTGCTCAGTCGCGAAGCAGGCTGTGCTCCATCGCGAACAGCAGACGCGTCAAACGGCGAACCGCCCACGCATGAAGCAGCCGATGGCGGCCGCCGGGCTGCGGAGGAATTCGGGCCACCATGGTCAGCGATCACCCACGCCGGCCATTCAGCCGATGAACCGGATCCAAGGCACCGGTTGGTCAGGCGGGCTGGGCGGGTTGGTCGAGTTCCTGGATGCGGGCGGCCAGCTGGAAGTCGCGTTCGGTCAGCCCTCCCTCGGCATGGCTGGACAGGACCAGGGTGACCTTGTTCCAGCGGATGTCGATGTCGGGGTGGTGGCCGGCCGCCTCGGCCGCGCCGGCGATCTCGTTGACAAACACCATCGCGTGGGCGAAGTCATCGCGCACGAAGGTCTTGACGATCTCGTCGCCGCGCCGCTCCCAACCGGGCAGGTGCTGCAGGCCCTCCTCGACCGCAGTGTCGTCCAGCCGTGGCATAGCTCCTCCTTCCGAGGAACGCGATTGTCCGTCATCCCGGCATCCTGAGCACAGCAGATCGCCAGCCGCCAGCGGCCGCCACGGCAGGGATAGCATCGGCAGCGTGAAGAACGCTCGTCAGCGCGCCTGATACTGAGCTATTGGGCAGCTTGTCGAGCGGGCGTCCGGGCTGAGCGAGCAACACGCCGTTTCCGCGTACCGAAACCGGTGCCTCCTGGCTGGGAGGCACCGGCGATCGTGCGGTCAGGCTGGCCGCCAGCTAGGCCCCGAAGTAGGGGCCATAGTAGGTCCCGATGTCTTGCCGGTAGGCCTCCTCGAGTTCGCGCTCGGCGTAGAAATCGGGGGCCTCGCGGATTTGGTCCTTAGTGAGGTTGACGTGGACTTTGTGGGCATCGTAGTCAATCCGGTCGATAACCCCGGCCGGCAGCATGCGCTTCTTGCCGAAGATCCAGAAGCCGGTATCGACCACGATGTAGCTCCCGCCGACCTCGTAGGTGGCGGCGTCGAGGTTGCCGATGGCGCCGTCGGTGGCGACGACCTGGAAGCCGACCAGGTCAGTGGTTTGCGACCTGGTCGTGTCTCGATAGCTCCACAGGTCAGTTATGGCGTTGCTCTCCGGTGGTACGCGCATCGCACTTCACCTCCACCTATTTCCTTACCCATGGCACCGCGTTTTCAAACGGCTTATTCCCTGTCCAGCCCGCGGGGTACGAATGGCGGAGGGCTGGCCAGATCTAGTGCAATATATCGTCAGGAATTCCACGGTCAAGTGCCCGGCGGAGCTCCGGCCATTACGAGATCAACGAGTACTGCCTAGGAGCCCATGCTGGGATCGGAGTGCCCAGTCACGGCCATGACGGGCCGCTTCGGTGGCGGCGCCGGGCGGTGTCGACCAGTTCCGTCGACCGCCGACCGTCTGGACCAACCCCTGGATTGGATTCTACCGTCCTCGGTCTTGCTTGCAGCGCTGACCCGTGGCTGACCCAGGCAGCGGACCTCCTCGTCGGTCGTCTGCCTGAAATGGCGACAGGCCTGCCCAGCGGTCAGGAACAGCGCCGGCACCTGGGTTCCCGCGCCTTGCAACACCTGCTGCAGCCGGAACGTGCCACGATAACGCGCCTGGCCAGCGCTTGGCTTGCACCGCTAGTATTGCGTCCTGAACCGCGTGAGATGCGTTGGATGCCATCGGACCCGACATTGTCTTGTTCCTTGGCGTGATTAATGGGTAGTCACGACCGTTGCCTAAATTAGGTGGTGGGCAGTCCTTCTCGGGGGCTTGAGGGTGAGCGCGCTCTTCTCGACCGCCCGAAGCCTGCCGTACCATGCAGTTGGTGTCCGGCTGTCAGATTTCTGGCTATCCGGCATGGACGTGACCGTGCGCCGCGCCGCAAGGGGGACCATGGGAGTTCGAAAGAGCGTCTATGCCTTGACGGCATCGGAGGTCCAGGCGCTGCGGGAGGCCTTCCTGGCGGTGATGGGGCTCCGTGACGAGCGTGGCTACCAGTATCACGCCGGGCTCCACGGGTTGCCGTTGCCCATCCAGTGCCGGCACGGGGACATCTTGTTTTTGCCCTGGCATCGGGCCTACCTGTACTTCTTCGAGCTCGCGTTGCAGGACCGTGTGCCCGACGGGGCCGTCCCGTGGTGGGACTGGACCTCGGCGACGGCGCACCAGGATGGGCTGCCGCCCACCCATGCGCCCCAGGCGCAAGAGGACGGGCGGCCCAACCCCCTGTTCGACAGCGAGGTGCTCCTGCCGCCGGCCGAGCTGGACCTGGTCAGGGAACGGCTGCCCGGAGCGCTGACCGAGGACGATCCACCCCGCACCCGTCGAGACCCCGACCTGCCCGATGAGCTTCCCCGGGACCGGACAATCCGGTCGATCCTACGGGCGCCGACCTTCAGCGACTTCAGCTTCCGGTTGGAGAATGTCCACAACGACGTCCATGTGTGGGTCGGCGGCAGCATGTCCGCGGTTCCTGTGGCCGGCTTCGACCCGGTCTTCTGGTCCCATCACGCCATGATCGACCGGCTGTGGTACCTCTGGCAGCTGGCCCATCCCGGATTCCTGCCACCCGCCCAGACACTCGACATCGCGTTGGCCCCGTTTCCCATGACGGTCCGCCAGGCGCTGGATATCTCCCTGCTCGGCTACGAGTACGCTGTGCAGACCAGCTAGGAGGGCAGCAATGGTCCCTGCCGCATCGATGACCACGGGCACGGCGCCCGGCGTGCTCGTCGCCGACGTCTCCTTCCGGCCCACCAGCCCCGAGGAAGGGCGGTTCACCCGCGCC
>DATABK010000616.1:0-5471 GCA_036259695.1 Actinomycetes bacterium
CCGTTTGATCGGGGGACCTCGATCGCGACCTTGGCGGCGGTGGTCAATGATCCGCCGCGGGTTCCGGCCCGGGCTGGTCCGTTGACCGATCTGCTCACTGCTCTGTTGGCCAAGGACCCAACCACCCGCCCCTCCGGCCCCAAGGTGCGCGCCTGGTTGCACTGGCTCCTGGTCGTGGCACCGTCATCCCCGATCACGGTCGAGGCGAGCCGACGGTCGACTCGTGCCGGCGCCCAAGCATCGCCCGCTTCGATCTTCGAGCATGCAGGAACGCCAGCCCCAGACCCGACCACCGCGGGGGCTGGTCCGTCGCAGTCGTCAGGGAAGGTGTCGGCGTTCGAGCCGGACCAGGCTCCGGGTCCGGCGCCTCCCGGAGAACCAACTCCCGTCCAACGGCCATCCCGCCCCCTCCTCCCGCCGGCGCCGCCGGCGCCCCGCCGGGCCGGACGGCGGTCACTCGCCATCGTCGCCCTGTTGCTGGTGGGAGGGGTGCTGACCGCCTGGCTGACCGACGCATTCCGGCCCAACCCCCCCGGGGACCGGGCGGCCCCGGCCACGACCACAGCCAGCACCCGGGTTGAGCCCGCCAACGAGCGAGCGGCCTCGGCCGCGACCAGGGGTGACGGCGGCGGCACCGGGACCACCCGGACGGCCCCGTCAACCACGAAGCGGCCTGCAACCACCAAGGCGCCGGCCCCGTCCACGACGGTCGTTCTCCGAGGCAGGCTTCCGGCCGGGTGGCGCGCCTTCACGAATCAGGCGGGCAGCAACCGCGTGGGCATCCCTCCGGGGTTCCGGGCTCGGACCAGACAGCGCTACAACGCCACCGTCGTCGAGGAGCAGAGCGGGGCCCGACGGGTGTTCACCGTCCGCTCCCAGACACCCTCCGCCCAGCTGCCCCAGGCCTCGCGCGACTACCGCGCCTGGGCGCGGCGCAACTTCGCTGGCTTCCGTGAGGTTTCCTACGCCGAGAATCAGACCTACGCCGGACACGAGGGCGCAGTGGTGTTCGAATACGTGGCGGTCAGGGACGGCCGCCGGGTCCACGTCAGCCACATCAACGTCAAGGGACGGACCTGGGGTTACAACGTGGAGTTCATCGCCCCGGCCGACCAGTGGGACGCTTCCCAGCGCCTGGCCCGCCAGTTTGAGCAGGCCTTCCAGCCGCTCGGCTAGGCTGTGCCCCTCGACAGCGGTCTTCGCTGTGAAGGCGAACGAGTGCCGCTCCGTCACGCCGGTTCGGTGGTGGGATCATGGCGCCATGGATGACGCAGCCGCCGCCGATTGACGGTTGCCTCGATGCCCGCCAGCGGCGCCGGACCCGTGAGGTCGAGAACAGCCTGCCGGGCGGGTCATCTCCCGCCAGCCAGTACCGGCTTCACGTCCACGATGGGCGTCCCGTCGACGGCTTCCAGATCCTGTACCAGCACACGGTATCCGTTGATCGCGGCGATCTGGACCCGGTGCAGCCCGATCGGATTGGGCCGGTCCTGGGATCGGGTGCTGAACACGCCCGTCTCGGGGGTTCGCGGGTCATCGCGTGGGTGGACGGCGAGCACGTCGCGCCGTGCCTGATGCAGCCAGGTCAGCACGAAAACCTCGTCGCCGACGGCCAGGTCGCGGATGGCCTGCGCCACGTCGGGATCGAACACCAGCCATGCCTCCGGTGCTCCCTCATCCCCCTGCTTGGGCGCGGTCTTGGGGTCGACCAGGGGCGACTCGACGGAGCCGATGGGCCTGACCTCGTACGGACTTGTCATCACGGCCCTCCTTGCTCGTGTCGAGCGCCCCATTGTGAGCGTGCCGCGGCCCCGACCGTTGTGGTTGGCCTCATCGTGGGTCCTGGCGGGTGTCCCGATGCTCGCGCTCGGGGTCCAGGAGTCGCTGCAGCGCGTACCGAACCTCGGCGTAGAGGGTTGGTCCCAGCACCTCGGCGTGCCGATGCTCCATGCCCGCGGTGATCTGGTCGGCCTGCCGCATCACCTCGCGTCCCCGCCTGGTGGGAACGACAAGCTTGGCTCGACGGTCGCCAGGGTCGGGGCGGCGCTGCACATAGCCCAGTTCCTCGAGCTCGTCGACGAGTCGGGTCACCACCTGCTTGTGTTGTCCCGACAGCCGCGCGACCTCGCTGGCTCGGATGCCGTCCTCATCAAGGTAAGCGATCACGGCGCCGTGTCGTGGGCGTAGCTGCCCATGCCCCCGCTCGGCCAGGCCGGCGAACAGTTCGCCTTGGAAGGCGAAGAGCAGCCTGGCAGCGAGGACGCCGAGATCTGGGTCTGCTGCCTGCTTGAGCGTCTCCAGGCACTGGCTGAGTCCCAGGTCCGGACACAGAGCGTCATCCAGATCCGGGCGCTGCGATCCCTTGGCCTGCAGTCGGCCGGAGATCACCAGGGCGCCCTCTCCCTCCTGGCCGATGCCCTCGCCATGGCTCGGCCCGAGGGCTATGTCCGCGTCTTCGCCGACGAGGGCCCGCCGATGGCCGCCCTCCTACGCAGCCTCGTCGGCGCACGGCAACGGGGCCGCGTTGCGGCCAGCTCGGCCGCGGCGCGGGAGCATCTGCACCGCGTCTTCCGCGGGTTCGGGCCCGCCCCCAGCCACAGGACGGGAGGACCGGTAGGCTCTGCCTCCGCCAGGAGCGGCCGAGTCGATGCCCTGACCGACCGGGAGCTGGAGGTGCTCCGGCTGCTGGCTACGGGCCGGCCCAACCGGGAGATCGCCCAAGAGCTGGTGGTCACCGTGGAGACCGTGAAGAAGCACGCCAGCCACATCTTCGACAAGCTCGGCGCGGCCAACCGCACCGAGGCCGTCGCCCGAGCCCGCGAGCGCAACCTGCTCCCCTAGGGGGCCGTCCTCCTGTACCACCGGGTCCACCCAGGATTCCTCCTGGTGTTCCACCTCTGCGGGATGTCCACGCCCGGCCCGCTCCATAGCGTGGCCGAGGTGACATCGACCACCCGCAACCGGAGGGACACGCCCCATGACGGAACGCCTCAGGACCGCCGGCGCCAAAGCCCCTGCTCCATCCTCCCAGACGAGCACGGCCACACGAACGCTGCTGACCTTCGGCCTGGTCGCCGGCCCCCTGTTCACCCTGGTGGCCCTGGTCCAGGTGCTCACCCGCGACGGCTTCGACCTCAGCCGGCACCCGCTCAGCCTGCTCAGCCTTGGCGACCTGGGGTGGATCCAGATCGCCAACTTCGTCGTCTCGGGAGTGCTGGCCGTCGGGTTCGCGGTCGGCGTGCGCCGAGCGCTGGGCAGCGGCCGAGGCGCCATCTGGGGGCCGCGGCTGCTCGCCCTGTACGGGGCGGGGCTGGTCGCCGGCGGGGTGTTCGTCGCCGACCCGGCCCTCGGCTTCCCACCCGGCACACCGGACGGCATCCCCGACCACCTCAGCTGGCACGCGATCCTGCACGCCGTCGCCCCGCCAGTGGCGTTCCTGTCCCTGATCGCCGCCTGCTTCGTGTTCGCCCGCCGGTTCGCCGGCCTCCGACAGCGCCGCTGGGCGGCCTACACCACGGCCACCGCCATGGCCTGCCTGGCCCTGGGCGCCTTTCCCAGCCAGAACGGGATGAGCATGCGCCTCGCCCTCGCGCAGGTGGTCGCCTGGGCCTGGGTCTTTGTGCTGGCGGCACGGCTGCTGACCGACCTCGGGCGTGCGCCGGCGAGGTGACCCACGACCGAGCCCAGGCACCCACGAGCCCCCGTCAACCACCATCAGGCATCGGAGGAGAGCACGATGAGGAAGATCGTCGCAGGGCTGTACGTGTCGCTCGACGGCGTCACCGAGTCGCCGGAGAAGTGGACCTTCCCCTACTTCAACGACGAGGTGGGGCAGGTGATCGCGTCCCAGATGGCCGAGACGGACGCGGGGCTGCTGGGTCGGCGGACCTATGAGGAGTTCGCCGCCTACTGGCCGAACCAGACCGCCGAGGACAATCCTTTCGCGGACCACATCAACAACATGCCCAAGTTCGTGGTCTCCACGACCTTGCAGTCGGTCGAGTGGCGGAACTCGACGCTGATCACCGGCGACGTCGTGGGGCAGTTGACCCACCTGAAGGAGCTGCCCGGCAAGAATGTCTCGGTTACCGGCAGCGCCACCTTGGTGCGGTGGCTACTGCGCGTGGGGCTCCTCGATGAGCTGCGGCTCCTGCTCTACCCACTCGTCGTGGGCAGGGGGAGCCACCTGTTCGAGGACGGCGGTGAAGAGATGGGTCTCGGCCTCGTGGATTCGAAGACGTTCAGCACCGGCGTTGTTTCCCTGACCTACGAGCCGGCAGGCAGGTAAGAAGCCGACGTCCGCCAACGGCAGCCTGATCGCGGCGCGGACTCCTCGCGTGATGGACGGGGACGCCAACGAGGCTGGCCGAGCGGTTCGAGGAGCAGCAAATGCAACTCCGCGCGGTCGCCTACCGGATGCTCACTCCGGCGTAGCCGTTGCCCCTGACTGGCAGTGGGTACAGGAGCGGCCGATAGCCCGCGGCTCCTGTGCTGGCCATTGTGTCTGGTTGGGGAGCGGTCGTCTGACCCGCCTGGTCCAAGGGGCGGACCACCGCGAGGAGCTGGACCAGGCGGGTCAGACGCGTCCGGCGATGGCGGACGTCGGCGACCTGGGTATCCTGCCCGATACCTCTGTGGAGCCGAGCCGCTGTCAGTGGGGCACCAGGTCGCCCGCCCGCACGGCACGGACGACGTCGCGGATGGCGTCCAGGACCAGCTCGGGCTGCTCATCCTGGATGTTGTGGCCGCTCTGGGTGGCGACGACCAGTCGGCCGCCATCGACCAGCTGGGCCAGCTCGCGTTGCAGTTGGCGCCAGAGCCGCTCGTCCTGCTCGATGAACGGTGCGCCGGGGTCGTCGGGGCGGCCGCGGGCCAGGGCGACCAGCGGCATGGGGCGCAGCGGGGAGCGCCGCAGGGCCAGGCGGGTCTGGTGTTCGCTGGTCCAGATGTCGACCTGTTCTGGGTCGATGAGCCGGTGCTTGACGGTGATGGCGTCCTGGCGGAGGGCCTCCCACTGGTCGGGCGGCAGCAGGGGCTTGAACATGGCCAGGCGCCGCTTGTGGTAGGCGGGATGGACGGCGTCGATCAGCACCAGCCCGGCGACCTGGCCGGGATGGGTGCTGGCGTGCAGCTGGGTGTACAGGCCGCCGTTGGAGTGGCCGGCCAGCACATAGGGACCGGGGACGCCGGCGGCGGCCAGCAGGCGGTGGAGGTCGGCGACGAAGTCGCGGGCGGTGCGGGGGCCGGTGTCGGGCTCGCTGCGGCTGCGAGGCCCACCGGGATGGTCCCAGCTGCAGGTCCGGGTGAAGCCGGCCACCTGGCTCTGGAGGCGGTACCAGTCCCTGCTCAGCCCGCCCTCGAACACCACGGTGGGGCTGCCCTGGCCGACACAGCGCAGGAACAGCCTCCGGCCGACGACGTCGAACCAGCCCGAGAACCGGCCGCGGGGCACGATCGTGGGTGGGGCATCC
>DATABK010000617.1:0-3806 GCA_036259695.1 Actinomycetes bacterium
GCCGGTCCCGACCCAGAACCCCTCGTCGGCGTACACGCCTCTGGCTGGGACGTTCACCCCTCTGACCCGCTGCCCGGCATGCCTGGCCAGGACCGCCCGGCCGGGAACGGGCAGCAGCGAGCGCCCGGGCACGACCAGCCGCACCCCCGACCCGCCGCCACCGCCCGGAGCTGGGCCGGGAGCGGCTGAGGGCGGCAGCGTGGTCGTGGTCGGCGCCGGCCGCGGCGCCTGGTCGCGCTCGACCAGCGGCGGCACCAGCACCAGCCCGGCCACGGTGACCGCCGACGCCGCCGTCAGCGAGGCCAGGACCGGCCTGCGGCTCGCCCAGGCCTGGATCCGGCGCCACAGCCACCACAGGGCAAGCAGCGGCAGCAGCACCGCGATCGAGCGCCGCCGCTCCACCAGCGGCCGGCTCAGCGAGGCGCAGGTCGGGCACTCCATGAGGTGGCCGCCGGCGTCCAGGGCGAGCTGGCGGCGCCGGTCGCCCGCGGACAGGGCGAGCAGCACCGGCCGGCAGCGCGCCGTCGGCAGTTCGACCCGGCGCAGGGCGAGCAGGTAGTCGAGTCGCAGCCGGGCCCGTGTCCTGGCCAGCTGGGTCCCGACCGCGCCCGGGGTCGAGCGCCTGGCCTCGGCCAGGGTGGCCGTGTCGACGCCCTCGACCTCGTGGGCCACCACCACCTCCCGCTCGTGGTCGGGCAGTTCGGCCAGGGCGGCCCCGACCGCGGCCGCCTCCTCGTTCCGGAGGGCGGCGTCCTCGGGCCGCTCGGGCTCGCTCGGGTCGACCAGGCGCGGCCGGTGGCGCCGGCCCCGCTCCTCCTCCCTGGCCAGGGAGGTGACCAGGTTCCGGGCGGTCACGATGGCATACGGGGTGACCGCCTCGTCATCCAGGCGCCCGCGCACGGCGATGACCCTGGCCAGCGCCTCCTGGACCAGGTCGTCGACCGTGTCCGGGTCGCGGACGCGCGCGCCCACGACCCGCCGGAGCAGCGGTTCCAGCTCCAGGATGTCCTCGTGCCGGGCGTCGGTGGTCGATGCCCGCAACCGCATGCACAGCCCCTTGCGTCACCGATGTCCGGTCCTGCCGTCAATTTTCCCCGGACCGTGGTGCGTAATGCACCGGGCTGTCGCGCGTTCCATCCAGTAGAGGGCGCCGCCGGTCCGCGGGCGTCCGGGTCCTGGGGCGGCGGTCAGGGCGGCCCCGCTTGGGGGACGAGGTCACCGGCCGCCGTCCCAGGCGACAATCGAAGCTGCGGGAGAGGCCATGGAGGACTACGAGGACGGACTGGAGCGGGCGGCGCCGGCGCCGTCCCCGCCCCTGGGCGGCGACACGCTGGAGTCGGTCGTGCGCCCGGCCCTGGTCGCGGCGACCCGGCTGTTCCTGGTCGCCGGGGTCGCCCTGGTGCTGGTCGACGAGACCGGCGAGCTGTGCGGGGCGGTCGCCGCCGGCGACCTGGCCGAGGCCCTCGAGGAGGCCGCCCCCCGGCTGTGGTCCGGCCCCTCCCTGGAGGTCCTGGCCGGCGGCGAGCCGGTCCGCACCGCCGACCTGCCCGGCGAGGGCCGCTGGCCCGCGCTGGCCGGGCTCCCCGCGTTGGCCGGCGTCAAGAGCCTCCTGTGCGTCCCGGTCGAGGGTCCGGCCGGCCCTTCCGGGACCCTCACAGCGGTCCGGCGCCCCGGTCGGCCGTGGTCGGCCCAGGAGGTCGAGTCGCTGCACATCTACGCCGGCGTGGTCGCCTCCCTGGTCAGGACGTCCGCAGGTGCCGAGCGCGACGCCCAGATCATCGGCCAGCTCGAGCACGCCCTCCACCACCGGGTGGTGATTGAGCAGGCCAAGGGCATCCTCATGGAACGCGAGCAGCTCGACCCGGCCGGGGCCTTCGACCGCCTCCGCAAGGCCGCCCGCGCTCGCCGTCGCCGCGTCAGCGAGGTCGCCGCCGAGGTCGTCGCCGGCGACCCGTTGCCCCCACCCTCGAACGGCAACGGCAGCCCGCCTCCGTCATGATGGCCCTGGGGGGCCGGACCGACCCCCAGGAGGGAACCCATGGAGGTGCTCTACACCGCCGAGGCGACCGCCACCGGCGGCCGCAAGAACGGCCGCGCCTGGTCCTCGGACGGCGCCATCGACGTCCAGATCAACCCTCCCAAGGAAGTCGGCGGCTCCGGCGAGGGCACCAACCCCGAACAGCTCTTCGCCGCCGGCTACGCCGCCTGCTTCGACAACGCTCTCGCCTCGGTCGCCCGCATCGAGAAGCTGGCCTCCGGCCAGACCACCGTCACCGCCTTGGTCTCCCTCGGCAAGCACCCCGAGGGCGGCTACGGGCTCGAGGTTGAGCTGAAGGTCGCCATCCCGGACCTGGATCGGGAGCAGGCCGAGGACCTGCTCGAGAAGGCGCACAGGCGGTGCCCGTATTCGAGGGCGACGCGGGGGAACATCGAGGTGCGGTTGACCCTGGTGTAGGGGTTAGGCCTCGCTGAGCGGCGCCTCGGGATCGGACCGCGGCGGCTCCCACGGCAGGTCGAACCGGAACACCCGGAACGCCTCCCCGTACTTGAACGGCTGCTCGGCCGCCGAGAACTCGGCCATGCTCCGCACGAAACTGAGGTCCTCTCCCGGGTCACTCAGCTGCGTGACGTGGCAGGCCAGGCTCTCGATCTTCTTGTCGATGAACTCGCCGATGTCCACGACCAGGTTCGGCTCCGTGTTCATCATCACCCAGACCCCGGTGAGCTTGACCGGCTCCAGCCCCTCCTCCAGCAGCTCCGGGTACGCCAACCGCGTATCCGACCCAGGGATCACCGCCGCCAGCGTCGCCTCCCCGGCCGCCCGATGGTCCGGATGGTTGATGTACCGGTCCCCGAAGTACCGAGTCGTCGGATCAGTGGTCACCACCACCTCCGGCCGCACCCGCCGAATCAGCCGAACGATCTGCTCCCGAACCTCCAACGTCGGTTCCAGCAGCCCGTCCTCATTCCCAAGAAACTCAACCTGGTCGACCCCTACCACCTTGGCCGACGCCCTCGCCTCGGCCTCCCGCAGCTCCGCCAACCGCTCCCGCGTCATCTCCGGGTCACTCGACCCCGCCGCCCCATTGGTCACCAGCGCATACGTAACCCGAGCCCCCTCCCGCACCCACCGAGCAACAGTCCCAGCACACCCAAACTCAATGTCATCCGGATGCGCCACCACCACCAACGCACTCCCCGGCGTCCAGTACTCCATCCCAGCCCCCAACCTCGTCACACACCCGATCCGGACTCAGCAACCCCAGCGCCGAGCCGTTCGCCAGTATTCCAACGGCCTGTGCCAGTCACCGCGGTGAGTCGACTTTGGTCGGCCACGGATGAAGGGAGCCTCGCGGGCCTCGTTGACTGGCTTCGACTCGCCGGAGCTCACAACCACTGCTACCTGGGCCTTCGCAACCGCGAACCGCCCAAGTAGACGGTCTCCCAACATTCTTCTCTTGATGAGCGGATCATTTGTCCACAAGATCATCATTGCCGGTTGTAGGTGCTTCGCCAGCCCTCTACCATCCGGCCCTCACCAAGAGGGACACCATGACCAACGAGGATCACCGGCCGGCTTCGAGGCCACCAACAGGGACATCACGGCGAGTGTGGACGCCCGCCGTTCTTGTCGGCGCTCTGATTGTTGCGATCGCCGTCATAGCAGTGGCTGGGCGCGCTGATCCCGAAACTTC
Source organism: Actinomycetes bacterium (assembly GCA_036259695.1). Taxonomy (GTDB): domain Bacteria; phylum Actinomycetota; class CALGFH01; order CALGFH01; family CALGFH01; genus CALGFH01. Next base: position 3,696 of record DATABK010000617.1, read on the forward strand.
CGTGTCACCGTCGTCGCCTACATCCTCAGCAGCGGCCGCAACAACTACAACAATAGGCGAACGAGAAGAGGTTGTCGCTCAGCTCCGAGCTATCCTACGGGTTCGAGATAA
>DATABK010000618.1:0-5893 GCA_036259695.1 Actinomycetes bacterium
CGCGAAGGTCGCTGACGGCCAGGCCGGCCGGTCGGGTCACCCCAGGGGCCAACGTCACCGTGGCCGGCGGCTTGGTCGACGGCCCGGTCGAGGGCGGCCCCCAGGTGATGAGGACGACGATTAGGGCGAAGACCAGCAGGCACACCGCGACAAACCCGAGGCGTCCGCGTCGGCTCATGGCCGGATGCCGGCAACCTGGAGGGCCTCTTGGCGGTCGCGGCAGTCACGCAGGGCCACGATCCGTCCCTCGCGCACCGTGAACACGCTGTAAGCCCGGTCATCCCCGCGCCGACCGTGGCGGGCGTCGACCCATGGGGTCCGCACGCCGACCATCACCAGCTCGCCGGCACTGGTGACCTCCTCGACCTCGGCCCACAAGCCGTGCTCGGCCCACTGCCGCAGCACCTGCTCCAGCTCCTGGCGGCCGTGGCACACCTGCGGGGACGGGCGCTCCAGGGCAGGATCCAAATAGGTCCACTCCAGCTCCGGGTCGACCAACGCCAGCATCCCGTCCAGGTCACCGCTGGCATAGGCCTGGTAGGCACGTCGGATCAGCTCGGCGTTCTCCTGCGACATGCGGTGCTCCTCCCGCGTCATCGACCGATGGTGACGGTGGGGCCAAAGGCCCCATCAGGAGGCGGCGCTCGGGCCGGGGCCGAGCCTTGGTCGGGTCGACGCCGGCGCACAGCAACGACCGGCGGGTGCCACGGTGGTCCACCCGTCGGGTCCCCTGGCGGAGGTGCGCCGGGGGTTCAGCGTCAGCCGAAGGGTCGCATCACCTCGTCAGTATCGAGCGCATCCGGTGGCGAGGCAATGGAGATACCGGCGCCACAGGCAAGAGCGGCGCTTCAGCGGCGTCGCCCTACATCCCCACCGCGCCGACCGTCATCGGGCAAGCGGCCAGCGCCCGCCGCAGGCGCGCCGCCGTGGGGGAATCACCTGGCCGGGCAGCCTTGGCGACCACCCCGGGGTCACGGTCCCACCGCGGCCACGTATCGGTCCGGGACCTCCCAGGTGGCCAGGTGACCCGTGGGGAGGACTTCGAGCCGCCAGTCCGGTCGCAGGGCCACCAGCTCCTCAACCAGTTCTCGGGGGATGAACCGGTCCCGCTCGCCCCACAGGAACAGCGTTGGAACGGTGAGGCGGTCGATCACCGCGCGGACCGCCGCCTGCCTCACGGTGAGCGCAGAGAACGCGGAGGTGATCCCGGCCAGCGCCCCGTCCGCTCGCCAGGACAGCCGCAAGCGCAGCAGCTCCTCGGCCAGCAGCCGTCGGAACTCTGGCGAGAAGGCGGTCAGATCGGTCCCGGCCAACGCGCGCCTCGCCAGCGGCGTGTCCGGCTCGACGAGCCACCGCCGCACCCGCGCGACCTTGGAACGCAGCCCGACCCGCATCAGCACCCGGGCCACCGGCTGGCCGGCGGCCAGCGCCACTCGGTAGCCCAACCCGGTGCCCCGGCGATCCAGCCGTCCTGGCAGGGGCGCGGCGGCGAGGACAAGCCGCCGGACCGATCTCGGCGCCAGGTCGGCGACAAGCACGGCGACCAATCCGCCCATCGAATGTCCATGTAACGTCACCCGGTCCAACCCGCGCGCCGCCAGCAGCTCGGTGACGAAACGGGCACAGTGGTCAGCCGAGGCGAACCGGCGATGCGCCGGGCGGGTATGGCCCGACCCGGGGAGGTCCGGAGCCATGACCGGGCCGTACGCGGTGAGCGGGCGCATCACCTCCAGCCAGGACCAGGCCCCGGTCCCAAGCGGGTGGAGCAGGACCTGCGCCGGTGCATCCGGCGGCGCACCCGGCGCGGCGGCTGCCCGCAGCAGGTGGACCCGCGTGCCACCCAGCCAACCCCACTCGCTGCGCACCCCGGCCCAGCGCGGCGACCGCGCTCCCCAGTCGTAGCCGTCGGTGGGCTCGGGTGGGACGGTCGCCACATCGTCCATTGCCGCATAGCCTGGATAGTCGTCCCGGAAGGGTCAACCCCGCCTCAACCTGACGCCGTGGTTTCCGTGCGGGTTCCAAACAGAGAGTTTCGGGGTCTTGAAGTGACCTGTCATGAGACCGACAGGCCGCAGTGGCGCAGGAACGAATACGGCAGGTGCCAGGCCGCCCGGATCCGCTCGATGCCCTGCCAGGCCGCGGCGATCACCTCCCCAGCCCCTCGGCGGCAATATTGGCCAGGTGGTGTCCGCCGGCGTGGACGGCGACGGGGTGGACTTGACGGTCACCGCGTCGCCCAGTTGAGGGTCGCTGGCCTCGCTGCGCTGCCAGACCCCGAGGACCCCGATGACCGCCAGCACCCCGACGATCAGCACTACTGCAACTAAGCGTGTCCTGTTCATGCCACCAGCATGCCCAGCCCGACCTAGACCCAGAGTCCAGCATAGAACGCTCTCATCCACGTGATGGCAGCGGATGGGAGGGCAACTAGAACCCGAGGATTCACTCTCCGCGCCGATTTCGCTGCGCTGGGCGCATGGCAGTACGAGATATGCTGACCGCGCTCCAGGCGCTTCCGGGGGACGCCAAGCTGCGTTCGAGGGCGGCTGAAGCTTCTATTGTTGTCAAGCTTCGATCGTGGCAGCCGCTCGTCGGTCGAGCGCCTCGGGACGTCCCCAGGTGTGAGCTTGTGTCCGTCCGAATGCATGTGTGTACGGGAGCGATCGACCGGCTCCCGGGTGGGCGAGCGGTTAGGATGGCCTGGTAGGAAGCAGGACGGGCCGCTCGGCCTCTGAGATGGCGTGCAGCCGATGGCTCTGCGGGCTGGGAACCGGCGAGGTCGACCCCATGGCCTCACAGCGTGACGGGCTGCGAGTCGCTGCCGCCGTGCTCGGGGCGGTCGCCGTGCTCGCCGTCGCCGGGCGCATCACCAGCCCCCAAGCGCCGGCGCCACGGTCGCAGCCGACGCCCACCGCGACACCGGCCCCTCCCCAGGATCTCACCCTGCCGGATCGCTGGGCGACAGCCCAGATCGAGGTCGGCCATGGCGGTGGCCCGTTGGTGTTCGGCGCCGGCAGCCTGTGGGTCGGCGCGTGGCGAGACGGCCAGGTCGTGCGGATCGATCCACGCGCCAACCGAGTCGTCGCCCGCTTCCCAGCCGGGGGACCGAATCCGGCCGGCCTGGCGGGCGGCGCCGGGACGATCTGGGTGGTGCATCCCGACACCGATGAGGTGGTGCGCCTTGACCCCGGGACCGGCCGGGTCGTGGCCAGGATCAGGCTCGATCGGCTGCCGTTCCCGGTCGCGCCTGGTGATCGCCGCTTCCTGCCGTCGCTGGTGGCGGTCGGCGCGGGTGCCGGATGGGTCGCCACCGGCCGCGGGGCGGTGGCCCGCATCGACCTGGCCAGCAACCGCGTGGTCGCGGTGATCAAGCTCCTCCCGGAGCGTCCCGCGGGCATCGCGGTCGCTGGCGGTAGCGTCTGGGTCGCTGCCGGCGGCGACGGCGTGGCGCGGATCGAGGCGGCCACCAACCGCCTGCTTGGGACCATTGGGCTCGACCTCTACGCCGAGCGGGTGGCGGTCGGCGGCGGGGCGCTCTGGGTCGGCGGCCCAACCACCGACCCGACGGTTGAGATCGCCGGTGCGGTGGCCCGGATCGACGCCGCCACCGGCCGTGTCCGGGAGATCGTCCCCACTGGCCTCCCGATCGGCCTGGCCGCCGCCGCCGGTGCCGTCCTGGTCACCGAGCCGGACACTGTTGGAGGGGCGCTGGAATGCATCCAGCCGGGCGCAACCCCCGCAGGCATGACCCTGCAGCCCGCCCTGGGAGAGCTGGCCGTTGGCGGCGGCGCCGTCTGGGTCGCCGACCGCCGCGGGTCGTTGGTGTATCGACTGGATCCCGACCGCCTCCCCTGCTGAGCGTGGCCTCGGCGTAGTCGGCGCTGCTGGCATAACAGGCGAGTATCCAGTCCTCTACCGTCTGAGATCGGGTCGCGAAAGTTCGGCGAGGAGAGCCCGTACGCGCACGTTGAGGGCGTCGGTCGGGTCGGTCCCGGCCGAGTCGGCCCGCACCCCTGGCGGGTGGGCATTAAGCAAGGCGGCGGCGACGATGCTGCGCCCGGCGTTGTGGCTGCAGACAAACAGCACCCGTCGCTCAGATACCGGCGCGATCACGGATCGGTCTCGTGGCTGGCCGCCTGGGTCGGCTGGCCGCCTCGGGTTTGGCGGGTCCAGGTCTGGGCGGCCATCTGGACCGCGTCCCAGGGGCTCCCGAACGGCGGGGTATAGCTGAGATCCAGGTCGGACAGGCTCTCGACGGTCATGTGGTGGAACAGGGCGGTGGCAGGGATGTCGATGCGTTTGGCGACCTGGGCGCGCTGGTCGCCCAGCAGCTGGGCGCCGAGCAGCCGACCGGTCCGCCGGTCGCCTGTGATGCGCAGGTGCAGCTGGTGGGCGCCCGGGTAGTAGGCCTTGTGGTCGAACTCGACCGACCCGACGGTGATCGGGTCCAAGCCAGCCTCGCGGGCATCCTGATCGCGGAGCCCGGTGCGGGCCACGGCCAGCTCAAACACCTTGACCACCTGGGTGCCCAGGGATCCGGCGAACTCCGCCGTGCCGCCGACGGCCGTTTCGCCGGCGACGCGGCCTTGCTTGTGGGCAGTGGTGCCCAGCGGCAGGTAGGCAGGCCGATCCAGGAGGCGATGGTAGGTCTCCACACAGTCCCCGGCGGCCAGGACGTCGGGCAGGTTGGTGCGCATCTGCCGGTCGACCCGCAGCGCCCCCCGCACCCCGGTCTGCACCCCGGCGGCGGTGGCCAGCTCGGTGTCGGGCCGGACCCCGACCACGACCAGGACCAGGTCGGCGGTGGCGGTGAAGTCGGGCTCGCCGGCCACGGCCAGGCCGTCGGCCTCCTGGTGGATGGCCTTGACGGCCACGTCGTTGACGACCTGGACGTCATGGCGGCCAAGCTCCTGGCCGAGCAGCTGCCCGAGCTCGGCGTCGACGGTGGGCATGACCGCTGGGGCCTGCTCGACCAGGGTCACGGCCAGGCCGCGGGCTCTGAAGGCTTCGGCCATCTCCAGGCCGATGTAGCCACCCCCGACGATGATGGCCGAGCCGGCGCCGGCGGTGAGGGCCTGGTGGAGGGCGAAGGTGTCGCCCATGGTGTGCAAGACATGGACCCCGGGCAGGTCCAGGCCGTCGATCGGCGGGCGGACCGGAACCGCCCCAGTCCCGATCACGAGCCGGTCATAGCTCAGCTGTCGCTCGCCGCCATCAGCGTCGGTGACGGTGACCTGCTTGGCCGTAGGGTCGATGGCGTGGGCGGTGTGGTCGAGCAGGAGCCGCAGCCCGGCTTTTTGGAGGTCGTCGCTGGTGCGGTGGGCCAGATCGCGCCAGTCCGGCACGTCACCGGACAGGTAGTAGGGCAGCCCGCAGATGGAGAAGTTGGGGAAGGCGTCAGCGACCAGCAAGCTGACCTCGACGGTCGCGTCCAGTTCGCGGGCCCGGAGCCCGGCGCTGATCCCGGCGTCGCTGCCCCCGATCACCACCAGCCGCATCCCATGGTCCCCTGACGATCGACGGGTCGCGGGTGTCAGGCGCCGGCCGGGACCAGCTCGGCCAGCAGTTGCTGGACGCGGGTGTCGATGTCGTCGCGGATGCGCCGCACCACCTCGACCGGCTGGCCGGCCGGGTCCTGGAGCTCCCAGTCCTCATAGCGCTTGCCCGGATAGATCGGGCAGGCATCCCCACAGCCCATGGTGATAACCACATCGGCCGCCTTGACGAACTCGTCGGTGAGGGGCTTGGGGAACTCCCTCGACAAGTCGATCCCGACCTCGTCCATCGCCGCCACCGCGGCCGGGTTGATCCTGTCCCCGGGGGCGCTGCCGGCCGAGCGGACGTGCACCTTGCCCCGGGCGTGGTGGTCGAGGAGGGCGGCCGCCATCTGGCT
>DATABK010000619.1:0-3839 GCA_036259695.1 Actinomycetes bacterium
GGCGACGGTGTCCTCCGGCCGCACCACGGCTCGCAGCCGGTGCGCCACGTCGATGAGCAGCTGGTCGCCGGCGGCGTGGCCGAGACTGTCGTTGACCTCCTTGAAGCCGTCCAGGTCCAGGAACAGGACCGCGACCGAGGGCGACTGCCGCTTGGTCCGGAGCAGGGCGTGCTCGACGCGGTCCTTGAACAGCGCCCGGTTGGCCAGCGCGGTCAGCGAGTCGTGGAAGGCCTGGTGGACCAGCTGGTCCTCGAGCTGGCGGCGCTCGGAGACGTCGCGGATGTTCAGGACCAGCCCGCCCACCGCCGGGTCGTCGATCAGGTTGGTGACGGTGACCTGGACCGTGCACTGGTGGCCGTCGCGGTGTCGCAGCGGCAGCTCCAGCTCAAGCACCCCGTACGGCCGCTCGGCCACCTCGGCCAGGCCCTCGGCCAGGCGGCCGGCGGCGTCGGGATCCAGGATCCCGCTGAGCGGCCGGCCCAGCAGGTCCTCGTACCGGTAGCCGAACGCCCGGTGTATGGACTGGCTCACGTACTCGACCCGGCCGTCGCCGTCGACCAGGATCACGACCTCGGAGCTGTGCTGCACCAGGGCCTGGAACCGCTGCTGGCCGGCCCGCAGCTCGGCCGTCCGCTCGACCACCCGGGACTCGAGGTGGCGGGCCAGCGAGAGGTTCTCGAGCAGGCTCAGGACCTGGCGGCAGATCAGGGCGAAGATGACGAACGAGCGGGTCCAGCCCGCGAACGCCCCCAGGGTGCCCTGCTGGAGCTGCCCGGCCGTGCTCACCACCAGCGACCCGGCCACCGCGACATAGGGCAGCAGCAGCCCCACCTGATCGCTGCCGGCATGGCGTTCCAGCCGGGCGTCGACCGGCTGGGCGCCGCCGTCGTCGGAGAGGCGGGCCGAGGGGGTGCGGGCGGCGATGAGGATGAGGGCGTAGCCGAGGAACCAGCCGGCGTCGATGAGGGCTCCCGCGGAGGAGGAGCCGCTGGCCGTGAGGTAGACGAAACCGCTGTCGGACACCGCCCAGGCGACCAGTCCGCCGCCGATGAGGGGCAGCGGGATCCCGGTCACGCCCTGGTTGCGCCGGGCCCGGGTGAGCATGAACAGCACGACCGTCAGCACGACGACGTCGCCGATCGGGTAGGCGAGGCTGATCGCCAGCGACAAGCCGTTGTCGGCGCCGGCCTCGAACAGCGTGTGCAGCACCAGGACCCAGCTGATCAGCAGCAGCGAGGCGGCGATCATCAGCCCGTCCAGGACCTGACCGACCCGCCCGGCCAGGCTCTGGGCGGTGAACGGCAGGCTCAGGAGGGCGGCCGCGGCCAGCGGCACGGCCGCCAGGTAGCCGACGTCGGCCAGCGACGGGAACGGGGCCTCGCGGCCCAGGACGGTCTCGTACCAGGCCCGGGCGGCCTGGCCGCTGCCCCAGGACAGCGCCGAGACGCCGAGCAGCCGCCACATCCGCCGGTGCTCGGGGCTGCTGCGACGCGCCGTGGCCAGGCAGGCCAGCCCGGCCGAGCCGGCCGCGGCGATCAGGCCGAAGTTGGAGATCGCCTGGGTGGTCCGCGGGCCGCCCAGCCCGAAGACCAGGCAACCCAGCCAGACGAGGGCGATCCCGCCGCTGACGGTGCCCTCAGCCGCGAATCGGCGCTGCGCTGGAAGCGTCGACTGATTCATACCGAACCAGATCGACCGAGGCCGCGACTTCTTGACCAGGCACGGCGCCATATCCGCAGCTTGGCGATCTGGGCCTGCTGCTCGGCGAGCAGTCGCTGGGCGAGCCGGCGGACCTCGGGCACGCCGCCCTGCTGGGTCTCGGTGGCGGCGAGCCGGCCGCCGGTGCGGTGTCGTGCCGTCATCACCGTCACGAAGGCCAGGTCGGCCTCGGCCCCGCGCCGGGAGGAGAGCCGCTCCAGGTCGCCCGGCCGCAGGGTGTCGCCCTGCTGGTGGCTGTGGCCGTGGGGGGCGAGGCCGCGCTCGTCCAGCCACGCCTGGAGCTGGGCCACGTGCCGCCGGCCGTGCCGCTGGATGGTGTCGGCGAGCCGGGCCAGCTCCGGGTCGGCGAGCCGGTCGCGGGTCAGGTAGGCGATCGCGATGTCCTGGCGCAGGTGGGGGACCATGTGCTGCATGAACCAGACGTCGGTCTGGTCGTTGACGACGGCCGGCCGGCTGGCCGGCGGCCCCGAGCAGCCGGCCGCCAGGACCGCAAGAACAACCCAGCGTCCGAGTCCTCGTCGCATCCTCGCCCCTTGGCGGTCGCACCTCTCGCCGTGCCGGCTCTTCCGGTGTCGGCCCGGCGCCGGCTCCCTTGACCAACAGGTCCTAAGACGTCGGGGGATGGCTGCCGATGGAACTGGCATCAACGTCGGGTTGTCCGAGCCAGGGATCTGCGATGCGTCGAATCTCGTTGACAGTGCTGCTGGTGGCCATCTGCCTGCTCCCGGTGGGCATCGGGAGCGGGGCCTCAGCCCACAGCCATGCCAAGGCGGCCCTCGACGGGACCCTGGCCAACACCGCCAGCGCCCAGGCCCAGGTCCTGGAGGACTACTTCTCCCGGGCCCGGTCGATCGACCTGCTGACCGCCAACAACCCGGTCTTCCAGGACTTCTACGAGATGCCGGGGAGCCGGGCGGCCAAGATCCGGCGCGGCGGGCCCGTGCTCGACAAGGCCAATGCGGCCCTGGGCTACCTGGAGGAGCTGTTCCCGGACAGCATCGGGGAGGCCTGCTTCATCGACCGGGCGGGGCCCGAGAACGCCCGCATGGTCCGGGGCGTCCGGGCGACCCTGGAGGACCTGTCGCCGGACGAGTCCGGGGCGGCCTTCTTCGCCCCGACCTTCGCCCTCGGCCACGGCGAGGTCTACCAGGCCAAGCCCTATGTGTCGCCCGACACCAACGAATGGGTGATCTCCAACTCCACCCTGATGCCGACCCGCGACGGCGCCAGGCGGGCGATCGTCCACTTCGAGGTCACCATCGAGAGCTTCCGCAAGGTCGCGGCCAGCCTCGGCAGCCGCTTCACCGTCCTGGTGATCGACGCCCGCACCGGCCAGGTGGTGCTCGACAGCCGCCAGCCCCAGCGCATCGGGGCCCCGCTCGGCAGCCCCGACGACCGCCGGTTCCAGCCGGTCACCCGGGCCGGCACCCCAACGGGGTCGAGCTCGGTGGACGGGCGTCCGGTCGCCTACCAGCGCCTGGAGCGCCAGCCCCACAACGCCAACGACTGGTATGTGGTGGCCGCCGCCCGCACCCCGGTGGGACCGCTGTACGGGGTCAGCGGCTGGTCGGTGGCGCTGGTCGTGGTCGCCCTGACCCTGCTGGTCTTCGCCGCCATCTCCTTCCTGGCCCAGCACCGGGTGCTGGTCGCCACCTCGATGACCGACGCCCTCACCGGCATCCCCAACCGGCGCCAACTCAAGGTCGACCTGGAGCGCGGCCTCAAGGAGGCCAGCCCGGCCAGCCCGCTGCTGCTGATGCTGTTCGACCTCAACGGGTTCAAGAGCTACAACGACAGCTTCGGCCACCCGGCCGGCGACGCCCTGCTGGTCCGGCTGGCCACCGCCCTCGAGCAGGCCATGACCGAGCTCGGCGGGACGGCCTACCGGCTGGGCGGGGACGAGTTCTGTGTCCTGGCCACCGCCCCCGGGGACCGCGCCCGAGCGGTCACCGCCGCGGCCTCGCAGGCGCTGACCGAGCACGGCGCCGGGTTCTCGATCACCGCCTCCTACGGGGCGATTCTCCTGCCCGAGGAGAGCCAGGACCCGACCGAGGCGATGCGCCTGGTCGACCAGCGCATGTACGCCCACAAGACCAGCGGCCGGCGGTCCCCCGACCGCC
>DATABK010000620.1:0-16546 GCA_036259695.1 Actinomycetes bacterium
GGCGGTCGGGGCCTGCGAGCTCCTGGACCACGTCGGCGGCTGGACGGTCCTGCTGCCCGAGTGGCGGTCGGTGCGCGGCCGGGTCCAGCACGACCCCTGGCACCGCTACACCGTCGACGGCCACGCCTTCGCGGCCGCGGCCGAGGTCTCGAGGCTGCTCGAGCAGGACGAGCGGGCGGCCCGGACGGCCGAGGCCGCCGGCGATCTCGACGCCCTCTACCTGGCGGCCATCCTCCACGACATCGGCAAGGGGTCGGGCGCCGACCACAGCGTGGCCGGGGAGCTGCTGACCCGCCGGGCCCTGGCCCGCATGGGCCTGGACGCCGACGAGGTGGAGGAGATCGCGGTGCTCGTCCGCCACCACCTGCTGCTGGTCGAGACGGCGACCCGGCGCGACCTGGACGACCCCAGCGTGGTCGAGGGGGTGGCCTCGGCGCTGGGGACGCCGCGCCGGCTGCGCCTGCTGCACCTGCTGACCGTGGCCGACGGGCTGGCCACCGGCCCGGCGGCCTGGAACGACTGGAAGGGGACACTGGTCGCGGACCTGGCCTCCCGGGTCCTGCACGTGCTCGAGCGGGGGGCGCCGCCCGCCCCCGGCGACCCGGAGGCGCTGGCGGCCAGCATCGAGTCGGCCCGCCCGGCCCTGGCCGGCAAGGCCGCCCGCCTGCTGGCCACCCTGCCCGACTCCTATGTGACGACCCTGGCCGCCGTTGACACCGGCGAGCTGGCCGAGGAGCTGGAGCTGCTGGCCGACCCGCCCGGGTCGGGCGGGGTCCGCTACCGGGTCGACCCGTCGGGGGACGGGCACGGGCTGGTCACGGTCTGCGCCGCCGACCGGCCGGGGACGCTGGCCCGGACCACCGGGGTCCTGGCCCTGCACCGGGTGTCGGTGCTCCGGGCCCATGTCTGGTCGACCAGCGACGGCCTGGCCCTGCAGCGCTTCGCCGTGCAGGCGCCGGCCACCCTGCGCTGGCACCGCCTCGGGGCCGACCTGGACGCGGCCTGGGCGGGCCGGCTGGCCGTCGAGGCCCGCCTGGAGCGCAAGGCCCGCGACTACCGCCCGGTCGCGCCGGTCGAGCCCGACGTGCGGGTCCTGCCCGACGAGTCCGCCCACTCGACCGTGGTCGAGGTGCGGGCCGCCGACGCCCTCGGGCTGCTCCACGCCCTCGCCGCCGCCCTCGGAGACCTCGACCTGGACGTCCGCGTGGCCAAGATCGACACCCTCGGGGACCGGGTGGTGGACACCTTCTACGTCCGCTCCCCCTGGGGGGCCAAGCTCAGCGACGAGCAGGCCGACGAGCTGACCCTGGCCATCCGCCACCGCACCACCCGCCTCCTCGGCGGCTGACCGGGCTGCTAGGCTCCGCACGGCAGGCGATCCAGGAGCCGAAGGAGCGAACGATGTCGCAGGTACCCCCACCACCGGGGCAGGACCAGCTCCCGCCCGACCAGGAACGGCTGTGGGGCATGCTCGCCCACCTGCTGTCGTTCGTGGCCGCCTACCTGTTCCTTGGGTTCGTGGCCCCGCTGATCATCATGCTGGTGTTCGGCCCCCGCTCGGCGTTCGTGCGCGCCAACGCCGTCGAGTCGCTGAACTTCAACCTGACCTGGCTGCTCTACGGGATCGTCGCCGTGATCCTGGCCTTCGTGCTCATCGGGATCCCGATCCTGATCGTCCTCGGGATCGCCTACCTGGTGCTGGTCATCATCGCGTCCGTCCGGGCCAACAACGGCGAGGTCTACCGCTACCCGGCCACCATCCGGTTCATTCGCTAGGCCGTCGGGCAGGCACACGGGGCCGTGCCGCAGCGGGGGCAGTCGCCGGCGTAGCGGGCGACCGCCTTGGCCAGGTCGACCCCGACCAGGTTGGCCACGCTGGCCAGCCAGGCCAGGGCGTCGCCGAGCTCGTGCTCCAGCTCGGCCGGGTCGTCGCGGCGCAGCGCCTTGGCGACCTCGCCGACCTCCTCGACCCACCACCGGAAGGTCCCGTCCACACCCCGGGCCCGGTCCCGGGCCCCGTACAGCCCCTCGATCTGGCGCTGCAGCTCGGCCAGCTCCACGTGCTCCTCCTGCTCCCTGTCGCGGCGGGCTCCTATGCTTCGCCCCATGGTGCCGCTCAAGGACGAGATGCTGAGCCGCCTGGCCGCCCGGGCCAACGTGGCCCAGTTCGTCAGCTTCGGGCCAGGACCGGACCTGCCGCAACGGCACTCGCGCCTGCGCGGGCATGCGCCGGACCAACGGTTCGCCACCCCGGCCGCCGCGGTCGGGGCCCTGCTGGCCCAGGCCCCGGCCGGTGCGGTCAACGTCCGCAGCTTCCGGGCCGGGACGTCCAGGGGCGGGCCGTTCAGCTACGGCCTGACCCGCCGCGACGACGTCCTGGCCATCCTCGGCGCCCGGGCCGGCGACGGCCTGTACACCATCGTCAACGAGACCGTCGACATCCACGACGGCGGCGTCTCCGGGGTCGCCCAGGGCGGGGTGGTCGAGTTCGCCCCCGGGGACACCCCCCGGTCGGTCGAGTCGCCGGGCACGGTCGCCCTGACCCACGACCAGGCCATGGCCCTGCTCGCCACCGTCTACGGGTTCACCCCCGACCTGGACGGCCGGCCCGGCGAGCGGGTCGAGTTCAGCATCCACCCCCTGGCCGCCGGCGTCCGCCAGACCCACACCATCATCTGGGAGTGCGAGCCGGTCGAGCCGGTCCGGCTCACCGCCCGGCTCACCTGGCCCAACCGGTTCAGCCGGTTGCTCGGCGACAAGGCCTTCGGCCTCCTGGTCGCCGACCTGCTCGGCCTCCCCGTCCCGGCCACCACCGTGGTCGCCCGCCGGGTCGCCCCCTTCGCCTTCGGCCGCCCCACCGGCAGCGGCGAGCGGTGGCTGCGCACCTGCCCGGCCGAGCCGGTCCCCGGGCGGTTCCTGACCCAGCGGGGCTGGCGCGACCCCTATGCCCTCCTGGCCGCCGAGGACCCGGCCGGCACCGAGCTCGCCGCCGTGCTCGCCCAGGAGGGCGTCCCGGCCCGCTGGTCGGGCGCGGCCATCCCCGAGGCCGGGGGCGGCCTGCTGGTCGAGGGCGTCGAAGGGTTCGGCGACGACTTCATGGGCGCCCGGGCCGCCCCGGCGTCAGTTCCGGACGAGGTCGTGGACGACGTGCGCGCGCTCGGCGCCCGGGCCGCCGCCGCCCTCGGCCCGGTCCGCTTCGAGTGGTCGCACGACGGCCACACCGTCTGGATGCTCCAGCTCCACCTGGCCACCGCCACGGCCGGCGGCACCACCATCCACCCCGGCACCCCGTCGCGCTGGCACCGGTTCGACCCGTCCCTCGGCCTGGAGCGCCTCCGCGACCTGATCGCCACCGTCTCCCCCGACGAGGGCATCGAGCTCACCGGCGCCGTCGGCGTGACCTCCCACGCCGGCGCCCTGCTCCGCCGCGCGGCGGTCCCCTCCAGGCTCGCCCCCTGAGGCCGTCACCGCGGCTCGGGCGGCAGGTCGCGCTCGACCTCCGGCAGGTCGAACGCTCCCACGCGCCGGCGGATCTCCACGTAGTGCGGGTTGTAGGTGATGCCGAGGATGTTGCCGAACGGGTCGACCACCGACGCCGTGACCCACCCCGAGTCGCCACGGTCGATGCGTGGCTCGTGCTCGGTCGCGCCCATGGACAGGAGCTTGTCGAGCGCCGCCGTGACGTCGTCGACCTGCCAGTTCGCGATCGACCCGGCCGGGCCGCCGGCCGCGCCGTGCGGCGCGTACCGCCGGTCGATGATCCCGAACTCGTGCTGGTAGTCGCCGACCCGGAACTCCATGTAGGCCAGGCTGCCGTCAGGCCCGGACCGCTCGAAGTAGGGCTCCATGCCCAGCAGCTCGCTGTACCACCGCCTCGCCGCGTCCATGTCGTCGGCGAAGAAGATGAGCTGGGCGAGCCCTCGCAGCATGCCGTCCTCCCCGATCCGGTGGGCGACGGTCCTGGTCGGGATGCCGGGATTTGAACCCGGGGCCTCCACGTCCCGAACGTGGCGCGCTGCCAAGCTGCGCTACATCCCGCTTCGAGGTGGCAGTGTACAGCAGCCGACCGGGCACGCCGACGGGCGTACGATCGCGGTATGGGACAGACCAGGCGGCGGGGCACCCGGCCGGACTTCAAGCCGGACTGGGAGCCGTTCAGCCTGCCCGAGGACGAGGTCCTGCGCCGCGGCGGGGCCCTGTTCGACGACGGCATGTACTGGGAGGCCCACGAGGTCTGGGAGGAGGTCTGGCGGATGCGCAAGGGCCGCCCCGACCGCGACTTCCTCAAGGGCATCATCCAGGGCGCGGCCGGCCTGTGGCATGCCACCCAGGGCAACTACAAGGGCGCGGTCAGCGTGCTGTCGCGGGCCGTCGAGTACCTGGAGCCCTACCGGCCGGCCAAGGACGGCGTCGACGTCGAGCGCCTCTCGGCCGCCCTTTCGGAGGCTGTGGCCGCCTGCCGGGCGGCGCGGGACGGCGGCCCCCCGCCCCGGCTGCGGATGGTCCGCCTGGAGCTGGGAGGCGGCCGGTGAACCACCACACCACCCCCATGGGCAACGCCCGGGCCAGGGTCCGGGGCCGGTTCGAGGGCCAGATCCGGCGGATCCGCATCCAGCCCCAGGCGGCCGTCCCGACCCTGGAGATCGTCCTCGAGGACGACACCGGCCGGGTGTCGGCGCTGTTCATGGGCCGGCGGGGCATCGCCGGGATCGAGTGCGGGGGCCGGCTGGCCATCGAGGGCACCCCGGTGGCCTCGGACCGTGGGCTGACCCTCTACAACCCGCTCTACGACCTACTGTAGCCGCTCGGCCCGCTCCGGCTCCGGCTCGGGCTCGTCCCGGGTCTCGCCGACCAGGAGCTCGCGGACCTGGCCCTCGCTGGCCTCGGAGGTGACCACCAGGACCTCGTCCCCGGCGGCGAACACCGTGTCCTCCTTGGGCACGACCACGTGGCCCTCCCTGACCACGGCGACGGTGGCCGAGTCCACCGGCAGGGCCAGGTCGCGCAGGGTCCGGCCGACGGCCACCGACCGGTCGGCCAGGGTCACGGCGTGCAGCGACACGTGCCCGCGCTCGAACTGCATGACCTTGATCATGCTGCCGACGGTCACGGCCTCCTCGACCAGCGAGCGCAGGATGTGGGGGGTGGAGACGGCGACGTCGACCCCCCAGGCCTCGTTGAACAGCCCGTGGTTCTTGGGGTTGTTGACCCGGGCCACCACCCGGGGCACGGCGAACTCCTGCTTGGCCAGCAGCGAGATGACCAGGTTGTCCTCGTCGTCGCCGGTGGCCGCGACCATCACGTCGGCATGGGCGATCCCGGCCATGACCAGCGACAGGACCTCGCAGGCGTCGAAGGGGAACCACTCGGCCTCCTTGAGGGCCGGCCGGGCCACCTCGAGCACGTGCAGGTCCTTCTCGATCATGGTGACCTGGTGGCCGGCGGCCAGCAGGTCGGCGGCGATGAACTGGCCGACGTTGCCGGCCCCGGCGATGGCGACCCTCACCGGCGGGCCTCCTGACGGGCGGCCAGGACCCGCGGCCGGAGCTCCTGGAGGCCGTCGTCGTCAACGGCCAGGTGCACCTGGTCGCCCTCCTGGAGGGTGGTGTGGGGGCCGACGATCCGGGCGTGCCCGGTGCGGGTCACCCCCACCACCCGGCGGTGGCCCTCGGCCTCCAGCTCCTCGACCTTCCAGCCGGCCCACTCGTCCGGCAGGACCAGGGTGATCAGGGCGATCTCGGCGTTGGGGTCGCGCCAGTCCGAGGCCACATGGTCGGGGATGAGCACCCGCATCACCTGGTCGGTGGTCCACT
Organism: Actinomycetes bacterium; assembly: GCA_036259695.1. Taxonomy (GTDB): domain Bacteria; phylum Actinomycetota; class CALGFH01; order CALGFH01; family CALGFH01; genus CALGFH01. Next base: position 5,814 of record DATABK010000620.1, read on the forward strand.
TGACGGTGGCCACCGTCGGGATGCCGAGGCGCTGGTAGATCTCGGCCCGGCGGGGGTCGTAGATGCGCGCCACCACCAGCGGCACCTCGAACTTCTCGCGGGCCAGGCGGGCGGCCACGATGTTGGAGTTGTCGCCGCTGGAAACGGCGGCGAACGCCTCGGCCCGCTCGATCCCCGCCTCGCGCAGGGTGTCCTCGTCGAAGCCGTAGCCCTCGACCTTCTTGCCCTTGAACTGGTAGCGGAGCATGCGGAACGCCGACGGGTTCTTGTCGATCACCGCCACCGTGTGGTCGCCCGTCTCCAGCCGGGCGGCCAGCTCGGAGCCAACGCGGCCGCAGCCCATGATCACGACGTGCACCAGGCACCTTCCTGTTCGGATGACGCCGGCCATCGTATCGGGCCGCCCGCCGTCAGGGGGACTTGATGGCCATGAACTCGCTGGTGTCGTCGCCCTTGCGGCGGTCTTCGCCCGGGACCCGCTGGTCGCCCAGGCGGCGGGGGCGGCCCTGTGCGCTCCAGCGCTCGGTCAGGTAGGGCTTGGCGGCCAGGAACACCTCGGCGAAGGCGGCGATCCGCTCCTCGGCCTGCTCGGGGGTGTCGTCGGCGGCCTCGCGGACGAAGGTGGCCGTGCGGGCGAAGTACAGGGGGATCATCGAGGAGACCAGCCGGTCGTGGTCGATCACCTGGGCGTTGTAGGCCAGCAGGTAGTCGTAGCAGATGCGGGCCCACAGCTCGACCGGGAGCACCAACCCCTCGGGCCGCTCGCTGGCCTGGTGGATGGCCTCCTTCACCCCGTCGAAGTGCCGGTCGGCCAAAATCTGTTCCCACAGCTCGTGCTCGGCCACGTACCCCTCGACGAAGCGCCAGATCAGCCGGTCCAGGTTGACCCGGATCTCCTCGGTCGAGGTGGCCGTGCGGAACCCGAAGGTGGGGACGTCGGCGATGCCGTCGGCCTCCGACCAGCGGTCGACGTAGCGCCCGGCGAGGGCGAACAGGCTCCCCACGACCTGGCGGAACATCGGCCCGAGGTCGCGGCCCGGGTCCTTGGCGTCGTGCAGCTTGGCCCCGAGCACGCTCTGGCAGACGCTGAAGCCCTCGCACAGGGCCACGGTGGTCATCCAGATGTCGACCCCGAAACGCGCCACGTCGGTGTTCCACACCTGCTTGCCGGCCCAGTGGGCGGCCAGCCGGCCCGAGAAGCCGAAGTCGCCGCCGATCGGCTGGCGCAGCCGCCGCCCGTAGAGGGCGGCGGTCAGCGGGAAGGCGATCGAGTTGGTGATGGTGCCGTCCAGCTTGTACCGGGCGTACAAGGGGGTGACAAGGTCGTGGCCGTGCCCCAGGACCGGCCCGACCAGCCGGTCGATCCAGGCCGGGCTGACCGAGCGCAGGTCGGCGTCCAGGACCGCGCAGCCCCTGGCCCCGACGGCCGCGGCCAGCTCGAAGATGGCCCGGAAGGCCGAGCCCTTCCCGGACAGCCCGGTGTAGGTCAGGGACAGCTTGTCGGGGGGGTCGACCTTGGGGTCGAGCAGCAGCCGCTCCTCGTCCCCCTCGGTGGTCGCGGCCATGGCCGCCTCAACGGTGCCGTCGGTCGAGTTGCCGTCGGAGACGGCGATCAGGCAGCGGCGGTCGGGGAAATGCTTGCGCAGCCCGGCCTCGACGGCCCGGACGACGTGACCGATCGTCCGGGCGTTCTGGAACGACGGGATGCCGACGAGCACGTCGACGGGCCGGTCGCCGTCCAGCAGGGCTGCGGCATCATCGCTGAGCACGCCGTGCGACAGGCGCTGCAAGGGTGGTCCCCCCTCCAGATGGACGTTGTACGGGCATTCAATCAGAGGGGGACGGCACCGGGCGCAGCAGGGGCCGGCGGCCCAGGCGGAACGGGACGATGGTCACGTTGACCCCGTCCATGCTGCCCAGCGCCCGCACCAGCCCGGCCGAGGAATTGTCGTGCAGGACCCGGCGCCAGAGGGTGGCGTAGCGGCGCTTGGGGACCAGCACGGTGACCTCGGTGTCGGGGCGGACCAGCTCGGCGATGGACGCCTGGGTGGTGGCCAGCAGGTTGCGGTCGGGGGCGTCGACCACCTCGAGCGGCGCGGGCACGTTGACCCGGGCCCAGAGCGCGGACAGCTCCTTGGCCCGCTCGGGGTCGACGGCGATGTGCAGGGCGGTCATCCGCAGCGGGTTGAGCTGGCGGGCGTACTGGAGGGCGCCGATGGTCGCCCGGTCCAGCGCCTCCACCAGGACCACCACCTCGTGGCGGGGCTTGGGCGGGGCCATCCGGTCGCTGACCTCGACCTTGAGCTGGCCAAGCTCCCCCCGATAGGTCCCCTGGGTGCGCAGCAGCAGCCAGACCAGCAGCGGCACCGCCACCACCACCATCCAGGCCCCGTGGGTGAACTTGGTGATCGTGATGATGATCAGCACCAGCAGCGTGACCGTGCCGCCGAGGCCGTTGATGGCCAGGCCGTTGCGCCAGCCGGGCTGCCGCAGGCGCAGGTGCCGGCGGGTCATGCCCGCCTGGGCCAGGGTGAAGGAGGTCACCACCCCGATCGCGTACAGCGGGATCAGGGCGTGGACGCTGGCCTTGAAGGCGATCACCAGGAAGGTCGCCCCGGCGGCCAGCACCAGGATGCCGTTGGAGTAGACCAGCCGGTGGCCCCGCTTGCGCAGCTGCCGGGGCATGAGCGCGTCCTGGGCGGCGAAGCTGGCCAGGATGGGGAAGCCGTTGAAGGCGGTGTTGGCCGCCAGGACCAGGATGAACAGGGTGGCGATCTGCACGAACACGAACAGGGCCTGGCCGATGCCGCTGCCCAGCACGTGCTGGGTGAGCTGGGCGACCAGGGTCGGGTGGCCGGACTCGAAGGGGCGGGCGTCCAGCTGGATGGCCAGGTAGGTGATCCCGATGAACAGGAAGCCCATGATCAGGGCCATGGCCACCAGGGTGCGCTGGGCGTTGCGGGCCTCCGGCTTCTTGAACGCCGGCACCCCGTCGGCGATCGCCTCGACGCCGGTCAGGGCGGTCGTCCCGGCGGCGTAGGCGTGCAGGAGCAGGAACAGCGACACCACGGCCAGCGGCTCCCCGAAGCCGGCCAGCTCCCGGGCCTCGGCCGGGTCGTAGGCGATCGGGTCGATCTGGCCCGACAGCACCCGGTAGACCCCGAGCACGACCACGCCGCCCAGGCTGAGGATGTAGACGTAGGTGGGGACGGCGAAGATCTTGCCCGACTCGCGGATGCCGCGCAGGTTGCCCCAGGCGAGCAGGATCACGAAGGCGACCGACATCTCCACCCGGAGGTCCTGCAGGGCCGGGATCGCCGAGGACAGGGCGGCCGTCCCGGCGGACACGCTCACGGCCACGGTGAGCACGTAGTCGACCAGCAGGGCGGCCGCGCAGACGGCCGCGAACGTCTCGCCCAGGTTGTCGCGGGTCACCATGTAGGCGCCCCCGCCCTGGGGGTAGGCGGCGATCACCTGCCGGTAGGAGAGCACCAGGATCAGCAGCAGCACCGCCACCCCGGCGGCCAGGGGCAGGGCCAGCCCGATGGCCGCCGTGCCCGCCACCACCAGCACCAGCAGCATCTCCTCGGTGGCATAGGCGGTCGAGGAGATCGGGTCGGAGGAGAACACCGCCAGCGCGACCCGCTTGGAGATCCGCTCGTGGACCAGCTGGGCGGTCTTGAACGGCGGACCCAGCAGGGCCCGCTTGGCCCGGTAGCCGAGCGACTGGTAGCGCTCCCCGGCGTCGGGCTGCGGCAGCGTCCGCAAGCTCGGTGTGGCGTTCGGCTCGAGATCGGTGGCCATGACCCCTGTTCCAGTGCAGCTTCCCGCTCAACAGCCTACCGCCCGGCGCCAGCAGGCACGGGGCCACGGGCCATGGCCGGATCGGGCCAGCCCGATCTCCTCCCGACGGGCTATGCAAGCGCATCCCCAGCCGACGATGTTCAGGAATGTCGGTGGCGCCCGGGCCTCCCGGTGTGACGGGAGCGGCGGCCCTGAAGCATCGGGCCCGGGCGCCACTGGCATTTCCCAGCCCCGGGGGTCAGGGGGCAAGCCGTGAGGAACCGGTCAGATCAGGCGGCGGGTCGGGGAAGATCGGCTCGCCCCGGCGGCGGCGGTCCAGGACCACGTTGAGGGCGGCCCCGTACAGGATCAGCTGGCCGAAGAAGCCGAGCCAGACCAGCAGCAGCACCACCGAGACCAGCGACCGGGGCAGGGCCCCGATGCCGGCCGACTGGCTGGCCCAGTAGTCGAAGCCACGCTTGAGCAGGTAGAAGCCGACGCTCCCGAACGCCGCCCCCGGGAGCTGGCGCAGCCAGGACTGCTTGCGCGCGGGCAGGAACCGGTACAGCAGCAGGAGCACGACCCCCATCGAGGCCGGCCCGGCCAGCTCCTCGATCATGGAGATGAACGGGCTGGTCGGCTGGAGCTCCAGGGTCCGCTGGGCGGTGGCCGAGACCCAGATGGTGAGCAGGGCCGAGCCGAGCAGCACCGTGCCCAGCATCATCACGATCAGGATGTTGACGATCTTCTGGCCGACCGGGTTGCGGCCGCTCGCGACCTGCCACATCCGGTTCATGCAGGCGGTCATCGACCCGACGAAGCCGCTGCCGGCGTAGGCCACGCTGAGCAGGCCGAACACCCCGAGGGCGGCGCTGTTCTGGACGACCTGGTCGATGACCTCGCCGAACACGTCGGTGCCGATGCCGGGGAAGACCTGGTTGAGGGCCTCGGCGACGGCCGCCCGGGCCTCCGGCTCCGGGTCGGCGAAGGCGGCGATCACGAACGCCGCCACCATCAGCAGGGGCAGCAGCGACAGGAAGGTGTAGTAGGCCATGCTGCCCGAGAGCAGGGCGCCCTCGGCCTTGGAGAAGGTCTGGATCACGGCCCATGGGAAGCGGGTCCAGCGGTTGCCGGCCAGGAAGTGGTAGAGCCGGCCGATCGCCTGCTCGATGTGGACATCCGGGCGCCTGGGCCCGGCGTCGGCCTTGGCCATCCGCCTTCCTCCTTCTAGGAGGATGGTAGAGCCTCAGGCCGGGGAAACCACCGTGAGCAGTGACGCCTCGGGCCGGCAGGCGAACCGGAAGGGCGCGTACTTGCTGGTCCCGAGGCCGGCCGAGACGTGCAGCCAGCTGGCGCCCCAGCGCGACAGCCCCCGCACCCGGTCGCGGGGCAGGTCGCAGTTGGTCACCAGCGCCCCCACCCCGGGCAGGCACACCTGGCCGCCGTGGGTGTGGCCGGCCAGGACCAGGCCGTAGCCGTTGCGCTCGAAGGCGTCAAGAGCCCGCCGGTAGGGGCTGTGCACCACCCCGAGGCGCAGCCGGGGGGCCTCCCCGTTCGGGGGGATGGGCACCTCGAGGTCGTCGCGGCGGATGTGGGGGTCGTCCATGCCCGCCAGCTCCACGTCGCCGAGCTGGGCGCGGCGGTTGGCCAGCACCGTCCAGCCCCGCGCCTCGAGCCCCTCGACCAGCTCCCGCCAGGGGTTGGGCGGAGCGCTGCGGCGCCGCCCCGAGCTGGGCCCGGCGAAGTAGGCCAGCGGGTTCAGGAACCGGGGGGCGAAGTAGTCGTTGGAGCCGAGCACGGCCACCGCGCCCACCCGGGGCCGGAAGCGGCCAAGGGCCTCCAGGACCGGGTCAAGCCCGGCCGGCTCACCGAGCATGTCGCCGGTCAGCACCACCAGGTCGACCGGCTCGGCGGCGAGCCGCTCCAGGAAGGCCACGCGGCGGGTGTCGGCCGCCGTCATGTGCAGGTCCGACAGATGCAGCACGGTCAGCGGGGGCTGGGCGGGGCCGAGGGCCTCGACCCGCTCCCGGCGCAGCCGGTACCAGTCCCGCTCGACCAGGATGCCGTAGCCGACGCAGGCCGCCCCGGCCGCGGCGGCAGCACCGGCCAGCCGGGCGAGCGTCGAGACGGCCTGGGACATGCGTGGTCCTCCTGGGTGGGCGGTGGGATGGACGAGGATTGTAGCTGTAGGCTCGGACCATGCTCATCGACGACGTGCAGCAGGCCATGTTCTCGGCCATGAAGGCCCGCCAGGCCCGGGAGACGGCCGCCTTGCGCCTCGCCCTTTCGGCCCTCAAGTCGGCCGCCATCGACGCCCGCCACGACCTGTCGGACGACGAGGCGGTGGCCGTGCTCCAGCGCGAGGCCCGCAAGCGGCGCGAGGCCGAGCAGGTCTACCGGGACGCCGGCCGGGCCGACCAGGCCGACCAGGAGGCCTACGAGCGCTCGGTGCTGGAGCGGTTCCTGCCGGCCGCCCTGGACCCGGCGGAGCTGGCCCGGCTGGTCGACGAGGCGGTGGCCGCCTCGGGGGCCAGCGGGCCGAAGGAGCTTGGCAAGGTCATGGGCCGGCTGATGCCCCAGGTCAAGGGCCGGGCCGACGGCAACGAGGTCCGCCGCCTGGTGCTGGAGCGTCTCGGCGGCTAGCTTCGCCGGCGGACCAGCAGGGTGACGTACGAGCCTTTGGGCAGCCGGGTCCCGGCCCCCGGGCTCTGGTCGGCCACCCGGCCGGGCTGCCCGCGGTTGGTGTAGGCCAGCCCGGAGCTGAACCCGGCCCGGCGCAGCAGCGCCGTGGCCACGCTCACCTGGAGGCCGATCACCCCGGGGACGAGCGCGTTCCCGCCGCCACCGCCCCGGCCGCCGGAGACGGCCAGGTACACGGTGCCGCCCTGGCGCAGCTTGGTCCCGGCCCGCGGGCCCTGACGGACGACCCGGCCCACCGGCTGGGCGCTGGGGACCTGACGGGCCGAGACGCGGAAGCCGGCCCGGGCGAGCACGTCCTGGGCTTCGCCCTGGGACAGCCCGACCACGTCGGGCACGCCCATGGCCGGCGGGCCCGGGGGCGGCGGGGCGGCCGGGAACCCGACGATCGGCTGGCCGGCCAGGGCGGCCGCCATGAAGTTCTGGAAGATGATCGCCGGCAAGGTCCCGCCGTAGACCGGGCCGCCCTGGTACAGGTTGCGCATCGGCACCCGGCTGGCCCGGTAGCCGACCCAGACCGAGGTCGACAGCTGGGGGGTGAACCCGGAGAAGAAGGCGCTGGTGTTGTCCTGGGCGCTGCCCGTCTTGCCGGCCACCGGCCTGGCCCCGAGCGACGCCCGCCGGCCGGTGCCGCCGGTGATGACCCCGCGCAGCATGGCCACGGTCCGGGTGGAGATCTTCTCGTCGATGACCCGCTTGCACTCGGGCTTGTTCGCGATCAGCGGCTTGCGCTCGCCTGGGGCGACCACCTTGGTGATCGAGTAGGCCTTGCAGCGCACTCCGCGGTTGGCCAGCACGCCGAAGGCGCTGGCCATGTCGAGCACCGAGACCTCCTTGACCCCGAGGACGAGCGAGCAGACGTTCCAGCTGGCGTACTCCTTGGAGCCGGGGCGCGGGATGTTGTTGATGCCCATCCTGCGGGCCACCTCCAGGGCCCGCTCGGGCCCGACCCTGACCGCGAGCTGGGCGAACCAGGTGTTCACCGAGTTGGCGGTGGCCCCGTACATGTTGTAGACGCCGGCGCTCGAGTCCCCGGCGTTGCCGGGGCTCCAGGGGCCGTTGCCGGTGTAGCAGCGGCGGTCGGGGATGGTGATCTGGGCCGGGCCGGCCATGGTCAGCCCGGGCGAGATGCCCTTCTCGAGGGCGGCCACGACGAAGAACATCTTGAACGCCGACCCCGGCTGGAAGCCGCTCCCGCCCTGGGCGGTGGCCAGGTCGACCTGGGACTTCTTGAAGTCCCGGCCACCGTAGAGGGCGACGATCCGGCCCGTGCTCGGCTCGACGCTGGCCAGGGCCCCGGCCGGGTCGCCGCCGAACGGGTCCATCTGGCCCTGGACGGCGTTGGCGGCCATCGCCTGCTTGGGGCGCTGGAGGGTGGTGTAGATGCGCAGGCCGCCCTGGAACACCTTGCGCTTGCGCTCGTCGGTGCCGACCTTGCCGAGCGCCTTGTTGTAGCTGGGGTCGTTCAGCAGCTGGTCGAGGACGTACCGCGCAAAGTAAGGCTGGCGGCTGGGCGGGGTGTACAGCTCGACCCGGACCTTCTCCTTCTTGGCCTTGGCGACGTCCTTGGCGCTGGCGAAGCCGAGCTCCAGCATCCGGTCCAGGACCAGGTTCCGCCGGGTCAGGTTGGCCTTCTTGGCCGTGGGCTTGTAGCGCTCGGGGGCGGCGATGGTCGCGGCCAGCGAGGCCGCCTGGGCCAGGGAGACGAACTTGATCGAGGTGTTGCCGAAGTAGTGCTGGGCCGCGGTGGCGATGCCGTAGACGCCTTCGCCGAAGTACGCCTGGTTCAGGTAGTACTCGAGGATCTTGTTCTTGCTGTAGCGCCGCTCCAGCTCGACCGCGTAGATGGCCTCGCGGAGCTTGCGGTCGAGCGTGCGCGAGTTGCCGGTGACGGTCAGCTTGACCAGCTGCTGGGTGAGGGTGCTGCCGCCCTGGGCGATCCGGCCCGCGCGCATGTCGGCGACCGCACCTCGGGCGATGCCCCGGAAGTCGACCCCGTCGTGCTGGTAGAAGCGGTCGTCCTCGATGGCGATGACGGCGTTGCGGACCCGCTTGGGGATGCTCTTGAGCGGCACCACCCGGCGGTTCTCGTCCAGCCAGATGGTGGCCAGGGCGGTCTTGCCGTCGGCGGCGTAGATGACCGAAGTCTGCGCCGGGTCGGGCAGGGCCTCGGCCAGCGGCGGGACGTCCCCGAGCTTGTTGGCGGTGTCCCTGGCCAGGCCGCCGGCCGGGACGACCAGGGGCAGCAGGGCGACGCTGGCGACCAGGGCGACCCCGGTGATCAGGGCGACGATCAGTACCAGCCGACCGCCCACCACGGAGACTGCACGACCGCGGGACAGACGGGCTGGCGGCGCGGGGATCGGAGCGTCGGCCATGCTGACGGGATGATATAGGGTGGTCGATCGGCACTGGCAAACCGACGCTCGAACGTTATGAGGAGGCCGTGCGCTGTTGCTGGATGGGCTGGACGAGTCGTTCCGGGAGTTCGGCGACGGGTTCGTCCACCGGCTGCCCTACCTGCTCGCGGCGACGGTCGCCCTGGTCCTCACCCTGGTCGCGGCCCGGCTGGTCCGCTCGGGGGTGGAGCGGGCGTTGCGGCGCGGCGGGGCCGAGCACCACGTCGTGGTGGTGGTGGAGACGCTCGCCTTCTATGCCGTGGCGGCGGTCGGGCTGGTCGTCGCCCTGTCGCTCGGCGGCGTCAACCTCGGGGTGCTGGTCGGCAGCCTTGGCCTGGCCACCGTCGCCCTGGGCTTCGCCCTCCAGGACATCGTCAGCAACTTCTCCGCCGGCATCGTGCTGCTGCTGGAGCATCCCTTCACCGAGGGCGACTACATCGCCATCGCCGAGGCCGAGGGTGAGGTGGAGGACATCCGGGTCAGGGCGACCCGGCTCCGGGCCCCCGACGGCCAGCTGGTCATCGTGCCCAACAAGCTGCTGTTCACCCAGGTCCTGACCAACTCGACCGCGACCACGCGCCGCCGGGTGGAGGTCGCGCTCGAGGTCCCCTACGGCCAGGACGCGACCAGGGCCAGGCAGCTCCTGCTGGCCGCGGCGGCCGAGACCGAGGGGGTCAGCGACGACCCGGCGCCCCGCCTCCTCACCCAGGATCTCGGCCAGGGCGCCCGCAGCCTGCGCCTCTCGTTCTGGGTCCAGGGCCGCCGCGACGACGACACCGCCCGGGTCCGGAGCGAGCTGCTCGACACCGCCGAGCGGCGCCTGCGCGACGCCGGCATCGAGCTCGGCGTGCCTGGCTAGGCGAACAGGTGCTCGCCCAGACGTCGCAGCCCCGGCACGTCATGCACGTCGTCGTTGAGCAGAGGGACCTGGACGACGCCGAGGTTGGGGACCCGGTCCAGGAGCTCGCGGATGCGGGCCTGCTCGGCCGCGGCCAGGGTCTCCAGGCCGTCGTGCAGCTCCAGCAGGTCGGCCAGCAGGCGCCCGTCGGCCCCGCCGGCCCGAAGCCGTTCGCGGGCGGCCGCCGGCACCTCGGGGACCGGCCCGGCCCGGTGGATGCGGTTCACCACCAGGGCGCCAAGCGGCATGCGGTCGGCGGCCAGCCGCCCGGCGAAGTAGGCGGCCTCGCGCAGCGCCGCCCCGTCGGGGGTGGCCACGACCACGAACGCCGTGCTCGGGTGCTTGAGCTGGTCGTAGACGAGCCCGGCCCGCTCCTTGAAGCCGTCGTACATGCCCTCGAAGGCGGCGAAGAACTCGCCCACCTCGGCCAGCAGCTCCGACCCGGTGACCCGCCTGACCATCTTGGTCATGGCCGTGGTGGCCAGGTTCAGCCCCCGCAGGTAGCCGCGCCCGATCCGCTGGGCCGGGGCGATCAGCAGCCGGAACGCGCGCGCGTCGAGCAGCTCGTTGAGGTTGTCGGGGGCGTCCAGGAAGTCGAGCGCCGAGCGGGTCGGCGGGGTGTCGACCACCAGCAGGTCGTAGCGCTGGGACTCGTGCAGCTCGTACAGCTTCTCCATGGCCATGTACTCCTGGGTCCCGGCCAGGGTGGAGGACAGCCGCTGGTAGAACCGGTTGGCCAGGATGCGGTCGGCCTGCTCGGCGTCGCGGGCGTAGCGCTCGATGACCTCGTCGAAGGTCCGTCGCATGTCCAGCATCATCGCGTCCAGGCTCCCCGGCCCCCGGGCCGGCAGCCCCTTGGCCTTGACCGGCCGAGGGGCGTTGGAGAGCAGGTCGAGCCCGAGCGCCTGGGCCAGCCGCCGGACCTGCGTGCTCACCATCGACCCGGCGCGGCGGCT
>DATABK010000621.1:0-1581 GCA_036259695.1 Actinomycetes bacterium
GACGTCTCCACCCCCATGCGAGAGGTGGCCGGGCGGGCCGCGGCCAAGGCCGGCAGCGGCGTGAAGGACGACCCCGACCGGGGAGCCGTCCCGGCCGACCGCCGGTTCGGCGGGGACGGGGCCGTCCAGGGCTCGGCGACCAGGGCCGCGGCGGCTCCGCGGATCGCCGCCCCCTCGGTGAACTTCGAGGGCATCGCCGGCACCGACAACATCCCCATCCTGGGGGGCATCCCGATCCCGCCCGACCCGGTGGGCGACGTCGGGCCCAGCCAGTACGTCGAGATGGTCAACACCGCCTGGGCGGTCTACTCCAAGACCGGCACCCGGCTGCTCGGCCCGCTCAGCCTGGCCTCGATCTGGGCCGGCTTCGAGGTCCCGGACTGCGAGGACAACTCCGGCGACCCGATCGTCCTCCACGACCAGCTCGCCGACCGCTGGGTCCTGACCCAGTTCACCACCGCCGGCCTGAACGTCCCGGCCGGGACCTTCTACAACTGCGTGGCCGTCTCCACCTCCCCGGACGCGACCGGCAGCTACTACCGCTACGCGTTCTCCACCGGCCCCAACTTCCCCGACTATCCCAAGTACGGGGTCTGGCCCAACGCCTACTTCGCCACCACCCGCGAGTTCGGGCAGGTCGACTTCGCCGGCATCGGCGTGTACGCGCTGGAGCGGGCCAAGATGCTCCGCGGCAACCCGACCGCCCGGGCCGTCTCGGTGCTGGTCCCGCCGGGCGCACAGCCCTGGATCACCGGGGACGGCTGGCTCCCCTCCGACTGGGACGGCAACCGGCGGCCGCCGGCCGGCAGCCCCAACTACATCGTCGGCACCCAGGACGACGAAGGCCCGTACGGCGCGCCCTTCGACGCCATCAACCTGTTCCAGTTCGACGTCTCCTGGGGCCCGACCCCGACGGCCACCTTCACCGGGCCGACCCAGCTGCCGGTGGCCGAGTTCGACTCCATCTACCCGTGCGAGCCGGGGACCCGCCAGTGCATCCCCCAGCCCGACACCGACGTGGAGCTTGACGTCCTGTCCTACCGGCAGCGGCCGACCTGGCGGCTCGCCTACCGCAACTTCGGCACCCACGAGTCGCTCGTCACCAGCCAGTCGGTCGAGGCCCGGCCGGGCATCGCCGGCATGCGCTGGTACGAGCTGCGGCGCCCGGGCAACCAGCCGATCGTCTACCAGCAAGGCACCTACGCCCCGGCCGACGACCTCAACCGCTGGATGGGCAGCATCGCCCAGGACAGGCGGGGCAACATGGCCCTCGGCTACAGCGTGTCCAGCGAGACCACCTACCCGGGCATCCGCTACACGGGCCGGCTCCGCAACGACGTGCCCAACCAGATGCCCCAGGGCGAGGGCACGATCGTCGAGGGCTCCGGCTCCCAGACCGACCCGGCCGCCCGCTGGGGCGACTACACCTCCATGAACATCGACCCGGTCGACAACTGCCGCTTCTGGTACGTCAACCAGTACTACGCGGTGACGTCGCCCAGGAACTGGCAGACCCGGATCGCCGCGTTCCGCCTGCCAGGCTGCACCGCCTGACCGGGCGCTGGCCGCCGGCGGCGCGGG
>DATABK010000622.1:0-5902 GCA_036259695.1 Actinomycetes bacterium
CTGCTGGACGAGAGCCTGTTCTCGACCCCATGGCGCCGGCGTCACGGGGCGCTGCTGGACGTCGGGCCGCACCTGTTCGACCTGCTGGAGGGGGCGGTCGGGCCGATCGAGGAGCTGTCGGGGCGGGGCGACCCGCTGCGCTGGGTCTCGCTCACCTGCCGCCATGCCGGTGGGCAGGTCAGCGAGGTGTCGATGTCGGTCACCCTGGGCCTGGCCGAGACGGTGTTCGAGTGCGTGCTGTACGGGCCGTCGGGGTCGCTCGGCTACCGGCGGCCGCCCGGCCGGGCCGCGGCCGAGGCCGAGCTCGAGGCGGCCGGGGCCACCCTCCGGCGGGAGTTCGCGGCCGCCGTGACCAGCGGGACCTCGCCCGCCCTGGACGTCAACCGGGGGCTGCGGCTGCAGCGGCTGATCGACGCCGCCGCCCGCTCGCTCGGCTGAGCCTGGGCCCGGCCCAGCCCGGCCGATGTGGCCGAACGGTGACAAGACCGAGAGCGGAGCGTACCAAGCAGGGCACTGATTCGTGACCGGCCCGGCGCACCCTGAGGCTGCAGCGCCGCAGGCACGCGGCGCACAAGAGAGGAGCTGTCATGTCGGCACCAACGCTGGACAGGCATCCCGGTGGCTCCCAGGCCGGGTCGTCCAATGGCCGCCGTCGTTCCCGCAAGCAGCTGGTGCTGGTCGCCAGCGCCCTGATCGTGGTCGCCCTGGCCGTCGGGACCAGCCTGGCCATGGCCACCCGGCCGGTGGCCCGCCAGGACCCGGCCGCCACCACGCCCGTGGCCGTCGCCGAGGACCAGAGCACCAACGCCAACCAGGCACCGACCCAGACCCCGGAGCAGGGCACCACCGGCGACTCCGGGACCTCCGGCGGGTCCGGGTCGCCCACCGACGACCCGCGGACCGGGGCCGCGGCCCAGGTCCTGCCCGATGGCCGGACCCCGGCCTACATCACAGGAGTCGACGCCGGCAACGACCGCATCGTGGTCGACGTCGTCCAGGTGTTCCACGACGACGAGGCCGTCAAGGCGGCCATCGCCGACGGCAAGCCGGCCTCCCAGGCCAAGTACTACACGGGCTGGATCCGCACCCAGAACTCGCGGCTCCGGACCCTGCCGCTGGCCGCCAACCTCGACGTCAGGCTGATGGGCAGCTGCGAGGACTCCGACGACCGGGCGACCGTGCTGGCCAGGCTGGCCGACCACGCCAAGCGCAAGGGCGGCTACTACTTCGACCTGACCGTCGCCGACGGCAAGGTGACCAAGATCCAGGAGAGAATGGTCATCAACGCCTGCTGACGCGCCGCTCCTGCGAGGCCGGGCCGAGCGCCCGGCCTCGCGCCGTCTGGGCTGGTAATTCGGTTCTCAGCGGCGGGCGCCGGCGGTACGGTCGAGGGATGCGCGAGCTTCCGCTGGGTCACCCCGGCACGCCCGACCTGCGCTCGCCCGCCCGCTTCCTGCTGTGGGTGGCGCGCGGGCAGCTCGGCACGCTCGCGATCGGGGTCCTCTACGGAACCCTCTGGATGGGCACCCTGGCGGTCGTGCCGGCCCTGGTCGGGCGGGCCATCGACCAGGGCGTGGCCAAGGGCGACCGGGCCGGGCTGCTCCGCGGGTCGGCCCTGGTCCTGGCGGCCGGGCTGGCCAGCGCGGCCGCCGGGATCCTGCGCCACCGCACCGCCGTGGCCAGCTGGCTGACCGCCGCCTACCGCGTCCAGCAGCTGCTGGTCCGCCAGGCGGTGCGGCTCGGCGGCTCCCTGCCCCGCCGGGTCCCGACCGGCGAGGTCGCCGCCGTCGGCTCCTCCGACGCCGAGCGGATCGGGGCGGCCATGGACATCGTGGCCCGGCTGGCCGGGGCGCTGGTGTCCTTCGCGATCGTGGCCGTGCTGCTGCTGCGGACCTCGACCACCCTCGGGCTGCTGGTGGTGGCCGGGGTGCCGCTGCTGTCGGCCGGGGTCGGGCCGCTGCTGCGGCCGCTGCACCGGCGCCGGGCCCGGCACCGTGAGCTGGTCGGCAGCCTGACCACCGTCGGGGCCGACACCGTCAGCGGGCTGCGGGTGCTGCGCGGCATCGGCGGCGAGGAGGTGTTCTCCCGGCGGTACGCCGCCGCCTCCCAGGAGGTACGGGCGGCCGGGCTGGCCGCCGCCCGGGTGCAGTCGCTGCTGGACGCGGCCGAAATCGCGCTGCCGGGTGTCTTCGTGGTCGCGGTCACCTGGCTGGGGGCGCGGCTGGCCGTGACCGGGCAGGTCGGGGTGGGGGAGCTGATCGCCTTCTACGGCTACGCCGCCTTCCTGGTCCTGCCCGTGCGCACGGTCACCGAGGCCGCCGACAAGTTCACCCGGGCCCTGGTCGCGGCCCGCCGGGCCGTGCAGGTGCTGGCCCTTGAGCCCGAGCTGGCCTCCGGGTCGGCGCCCGAGCCGGCCGGCGGCTCGGCCCTGGTCGACGGCGAGAGCGGCCTGGTGGTGGAGGCCGGGCAGCTCACCGCGATCGTGGCCGGCGTCCCCGAGGAGGCGGCGGCGCTGGCCGACCGGCTGGGGCGGTTCGCCGACGGCGACGGGGTCCGCCTGGGCGGGGTCGCCCTCCGCGACCTGCCGCTGGAGGTCGTGCGCCGCCGGGTGCTGGTCAGCGAGCACGACCCGCGCCTGTTCACCGGGCGCCTGGGCGACGAGCTCGACCCGACCGGCACCGCCCCGGCCGAGCGGGTGCTGGCCGCGGTCGAGACCGCCTCGGCCAGCGACGTCCTGGAGGCGCTGCCCGGCGGGCTGGACAGCGAGGTGGCCGAGCGCGGGCGGTCGTTCTCCGGCGGCCAGCGCCAGCGCCTGGTCCTGGCCAGGGCCCTGGTCGCCGACCCCGAGATCCTGGTCCTGGTCGAGCCGACCAGCGCCGTCGACGCCCACACCGAGGCCCGCATCGCCGACGGGCTGGCCGCGGCCCGGGCCGGCCGGGCCACCGTGGTCTGCACCACCAGCCCGCTGCTGCTGGACCGGGCCGACAAGGTCGCCCTGGGGGCCGGCGGCCGGGTCGTGGCCGAGGGCACCCACCGCGACCTGCTGGACACCGAGCCGCGCTACCGCGCGGTCGTCACCCGAGAGGAGGAGGCATGAGCACGGCCCTGCCGGTCGCGACCAGCGCGCAGGTCCGGGCCCGGGCCCGGGCGCTGGCCCGCCGGCACAAGGGAAGGCTGACCCTGGCGGTCGGCCTGCACGCCGCGGCCGCCCTGGCCGGGCTGGCCGGGCCGGCCCTGCTCGGCCTGCTGGTCGACGAGGTCGGCGGCGGCACCAGCACCGGGCGGGTCGACCGGATCGCCCTGGCCGTGCTGGCCGCCCTGGTCGCCCAGGTGGTGCTGTACCGGGTGGCCCGGCTGGCCTCCTACGCCCTCGGCGAGCGGGTCCTGGCCGAGCTGCGGGAGGAGTTCCTCGACGGCGTGCTCGGCCTGCCCCTGGGCACGGTCGAGGCCGCCGGCACCGGGGACCTGATCGCCCGCTCCACCAGCGACGTCGAGCACGTCGCCGAGGTGGTGCGCTTCGGCGTGCCCGAGACCCTGATCGCCGCCGTCACCGGGACCCTGACCATCGCCGCCGCGGCCGCCGTGTCGCCCTGGATCACCGTGGCGTCGGTCCTGGTCGTGGTGCCGCTGCTGTGGGTGTCGACCCGCTGGTACCTGCGGCGGGCCCCCGACGGCTACCGGCGCGAGATGGCCGCCTGGGCACGGCTGACCGGCGGGGTCGCCGAGACGGTCGAGGGCGGCCGCACGGTCGAGGCCCTGCGGCTCCAGGAGCGCCGGATCCGCCGCACCGACGACGACATCCGCGGCTCCTACCTGGCCGAGCGCTACACCCTGTTCCTGCGCACGGTCTGGTTCCCGGTGATCGAGGGGGCCTACCTGATCCCGGTGGCGACCGCGGTCCTGGCCGGGGGCCTGCTCCATGCCCGCGGGCTGGCCACCGTCGGCCAGGTCACGGCCGTCGCCCTCTACATGCGGCAGCTGGTCGACCCGGTCGACATCCTGCTGTCCTGGCTGGACGAGCTCCAGGTGGGCACGACCGCCTTCGCCCGCCTGCTCGGGGTCGCCAAGGTCCCGGCCGACCGCCAGGCCAGCGGCCGCCGGCCGGCCTCGGAGCGGCTGGCCGCCCGCGACGTCCGCTTCGCCTACACCCCGGGCCGCGACGTCCTCCACGGGGTCGACCTCGACCTGCGCCAGGGGGAGCGGCTGGCCATGGTCGGTCCGAGCGGGGCCGGCAAGTCGACCCTGGGCCGGCTGCTCGCCGGGGTCAACGCCCCCCGGGCCGGAACGGTCACCGTGGGCGGGGTCGGGCTGGTCGAGCTGCCCCTTGACCAGCTCCGTGGCCACGTGGTCCTGGTCACCCAGGAGCAGCACGTCTTCGCCGGCACCCTGCGCGACAACCTGGCCCTGGCCCGGCCCGACGCCGGCGACGCCGAGCTGCGCTCGGCCCTGGCCGCGGTCGACGCCCTCGGCTGGGTCGAGAGCCTGCCCAAGGGTCTGGACACGGTCGTCGGGTCGGGCGGCCACAGCCTGTCCGCGGCCCAGGCCCAGCAGGTCGCCCTGGCCCGCCTGGTCCTGGCCGACCCCCACACCCTGGTCCTGGACGAGGCGACCTCGCTGCTCGATCCGCGGGCCGCCCGCCATCTGGAGCGGTCGCTGTCGGCGGTCCTGGCCGGCCGCACGGTGGTCGCCATCGCCCACCGCCTCCACACGGCGCATGACGCCGACCGGGTGGCGGTGGTCTCCGACGGCCGCATCGCCGAGCTCGGCACCCACGACGAGCTGGTCGCCGCCGACGGCGCCTACGCCGACCTGTGGCACCGCTGGCGCGACGAGCCGGCCGCTACCCGCCGGTGAGCCGTTCCAGCCGGCGGCGCGCCCTGGCCGCGGCGACCAGGTTGCCCTTGCGCCCGTAGAGCTCGAGGGCGTCGGTGACCGCGGCCCGGGCCTCGGCCGTCCGGCCGGCCGCGGCCAGGACCTCGGCCAGCTCGAGCAGGGCGTCGCCGTGCTGGTTGAGGAAGTCGGTCCTGGCGGCCAGGGCGACCGCCGAGCGGGCCAGCTCCTCGGCCTCGGCGCGCTGCCCGCGGGCGGCCAGGATCCTGCCCAGGAGACCCTGCCAGACCATCTGGGCCGAGTAGTCGTCCTCGCCGGCCGCCTCCCGGCTGACCGCGATGAACCGCTCGGCCTCGTCGTGGCGGCCCTGGGCGGCGATGGCCTGGGCCAGGAAGGCCGCGGTGGTGGCGAGGTAGCCCTTCTCGCCCATCGCCTCCAGCCCCTCGTAGTCGCGGCGCAGGTGGGCCTCGGCGGTGGCCGCGTCCCCGGCCAGCATGGCCACGAAGCTCGCCGGGTGGGTGACCGACGACGTCATCGTCAGGCCCAGCTCCTCGAAGGCGGCCATGCCCCTGGCCAGCAGCCGGCCCGCCTCGGCGGCCTGGTCCTGCATGGCGTAGAGGCCGGCCAGATGGTTGAGGATCACCGCCTCGCCGGTCTGGTGGCTGCCGACCTCCTCCAGGTACCCCTCGCAGCGCCGGATGCCCTCGGGTGCCGGGGTCGGGCCCCACAGCGTCGCCGAGGCCAGCCAGCCGAGGACCTCGGTGAGCTGCCGATCGTCGCCGGCCTGGCGGGCGTGGACCGCCGCCTGCCGCCAGGCGTCCTCGGCGGCGGCCGAGTCGGCCTGGAGCCAGTGGACGGCCGCCCGCAGCCGCCAGGCCTGGCAGCGGCCGACCTCGTCGGCGGCCCGCTCGAAGGTCGTCAGCAGCTCGGGCAGGGCCTGGCCGACCTCGGCCGCGGTCGCGCCCATGTCGACCTGGAGGCCCAGCAGCAGCCGCTGGACCCGGGCCCGGGCGGCCAGCCGCTCGTCGCCCGCGGCCCCGGCGATCCGCCCGGCCTCCTCCAGTGCCCGGCC
>DATABK010000623.1:0-3661 GCA_036259695.1 Actinomycetes bacterium
GGGCCCGCCGCCCGGGTGAGGACGCCGCGCTTAGCTGGCCCACTGTCGAATGCGAGGCCAGGGCGAACTGACCGCTACCCAACCTCCGCGCTGAAGGTGCACCGGAAGGTGGTGGGAGGCTCAGCGGCTGGAAACGTCTGGGTGCTGGGGGTCGGGGAGGAAGACCCGGAAGGAGGCGCCCCCACCGGGGCGGTCCTGGACCCAGGCGCGGCCGCCGTGGAGGCTGGCGAACTGGGCGACCAGGGCCAGGCCGATCCCGGAGCCGGGGGCGTGGTCGGCGACGTTGCGGCCCTGGTGGAAGGGCTGGAAGATCTGCTCGCGGAGCGGTGGCGGTATGCCAGGTCCCTCGTCTTCGACCAGCAGCAGGACGCCGTCGTCCTGGGCACGCAGCCGGACCCAGATGGTGGTCCCCGCCGGGGTGTGCCTGGCCGCATTGACGAGCAGGTTCTCGATGATCCGCTCCAGCTTGGGGGCGTCCGCGGCCAGCTCCAGCGGCGGGGCGTCGACCACCACCGGGTGCTCGTCCTTCACGCCGGCGTCCTCGACCACCCGGTGGACCAGGGCGCCAAGGTCGATCATCTGGCGGCGCGGGGTGAGGGTGCCGCGGGCGAGCCGGTCCAGATCCAGCAGGTCGCCGAGGAGCCGATCAAGCTTGCGGGCGTTGCTGGACAGCCGATGTAACAGGTCGGCGAGGTCACGGGCGGGCAGGCCGGCGGCACGGTGCTCAAGGGTGAGGGCGATCCCAAGGATGGTCGTCAGCGGCGTGCGGAGATCGTGGGAGACCGCCTGCAGGAAGGTGGTCTTCATCTCATCCACCGCCCGCAGGTGCTCGGCCGCGGCCCGCTCCCGCTCCAGGGCGGCGGCGAACTGATGGGCGGCCTCCTGCTCGCGGTCCAGCGCCTCCGCCAGGCGGTCGGCGGTCAGGTGGGTGGCGGTGACGTCGGTCAAGATCCCCTGCCAGAACAGGGGACGGCCGTCGCCGGCACGGATCAGGACCGCCTCATCGTGGACCCAGCGCACCTGGCCGTCGGCGGTGCGCATGCGGTACTCGCCCGAGAATGGCTCCCCGGTGTGGTTGGTCCGCTCGAACTCGGCCGCGACCCGCCCGAGGTCCTCGGGATGCACCAGCCGGTCCCACAGGTCCGGGTCGCCGACGCAGTCGGCAGCCGACACGCCCAGCAGCGCCTGGATCTGCGGGCTCACATAGAGGATCGAGTTCGGTGCCTTGGGGCTGAGCGCATAGACGACACCGGGGAGGCGTTCCAGCAGCGCCTGCAGGCTCGCCTCGACATCGATGAGGCGCCGCTCGAGCTCGCCGCGGGTGGCCAGCTCGGCCCGCAGCTGGATCTGGGTCATGACCAGCCCGGCCAGGTCGGTGAGGATGGCCACCTGGTCCGGGGTCCAGTCCCGCGGGCGGTGGTCGGCCACGCACATCGAGCCCAGGACATGCCCGGAGGTGTCGATCAGCGGGACTCCGAGGTAGGCCGCCAGGCCAAGCTCCCGGACCAACGGGTTGTCGCGGGCAAGCGCATCACGACCGGTGTCACCGATCGCCAACGGCTGGCGGGCCACCACCACATGCTGACAGAGCGAATGCGACAGCGGCGTCTGCCTGGCTGATGCCCACGGCTCGGGTAGCCCAACACATGCCTTGAAGAACTGGCGGTCGTCCTCGATGAGCGGCACCAGCGCGATGGGGACGTCCAGCAGGCGGGCGGCCATCCGGGTCACCCGGTCGAAGGCGTCCTCGGCAGGCGTGTCGAGCAGGTTGGTCTGGCGCACAGCAGCCAGCCGGTCAGGGTCGGCTAGCACGCCGGTCAGCGAGGAAGCCATACTGCCGGACCTCCTTGGACCGCCGACCGCCCCACGCGACTCCCTCGCTCCTGCACCATCCCGCGCAGCGATTCCGTGGACACCAATCCGGCCTATCGTCCCAAGGCGAGCCACCGCAATCGGCAGTTCTGACCAGCCACCGCCTTTCGGTCCTGGCCGGCGGGGCAGACGCAAGAGCGCACTTCACCCGGGTCGTGCACCTCTTCACTGAGGCTGATGCGGTGCGAGCAAGGCGGCATTGGCCCCACGCCCAGCGACTGCTTGCCGAGACACCGGGCGCGGGCCCGTCGGGGGCATGGGCTAGGGTCCTCGATATGACCAGTGAGCATTCCCGAAAGCCGGCGGTCGCGTTGAAGGTCGCGCGGCTGGTCGAGCGAGCCACGGCCCTCGCCGTCGAGGAGCTCGACGACGACATCGCGGTCGCCCGCCTGGCCTGGATGGCCCAGGACGACCACGCCACCCTGGAGGAGGCCGGCGAGGTCTGCCTGGCGCACACCGAGGTCAACCTGGTCGTCCGTGGGCGGGCCGCCCGGCTGCTGGCCCGGGTCCGCCACCACGACCGTGCCGCCCGGCCGGTTGGCAGCCCCGGTCCTGGTCCGGCCCAGCAGCCGGGCACCCCCCGAGCCCCCGGCGGCCCGCAGCCAACCCCCGGTGCCAGGCGCCGACCACCGAGCATGCAGAACCGGGCCATGGTCAGCTACGGTGGGCGGTCAGCCGTACAAGCAGGGATCGGGGGTCGGGCAGACCTCGAGGGGGCCACAGCGAACATGTCGACCGAGGTCGGCGACCTGGACGCCGCCCTGGCCGCCCTGTACCAGCTGCCGCTGGAGCAGTTCGTCGCAACCCGCGACCAACTCGCCCGCCGCCTCCGGGCCGCCGGCGACCGAGCCACCGCCCGCCAGGTCGCCGGCCTCAGGCGCCCCCCGGTGAGCGCCTGGGCGGCCAACCAGCTGGCCCACGCCGCCCCGCACGCCCTCGAGGAGTTGCTGGAGGCCGGCGCCGCCCTCCGTCAGGCTCAGCATGATGCGCTCGCTGGCCGGCCGGGCGCGGCCCGGCAGCTGCGGACGGCGGCCGCGCACCTGCGGGCGGCGATCACCCGCCTCAGCCAGCGGGCCGAGACCTTGCTTGTCCGGGCGGGGCATGCGGCCAGCGACGCCACCTTGACCCGGCTGGCCGCCACCCTGCAGGCGGCCGCCACCGGCGACGAGGCAACCCGGGCGGCCCTGGTCCAGGGACGCCTCCCAGGGGACCTGGATCCGGCCGGCTTCGGCCTGGACCTTGTCCCGGCCCCAGCGGAGCCAGCCGCCCCGGCCAACGTCATCCCTCCAGCGCCGGTGGCGCCGGTCGCCCAGGTGGATGCGCGGCGTGAGCGGGCCCGAGCGGCGGCCCGGCGGGTGCTGGAGCAGACCGGCCAGGCCGCCGAACAGGCCCTCGCCGTCCTGGACCAGGCCCAGGCGCTGGCCGCCAGCCGCCAGCAGGCAGCCCAAGCGGCCCACCAGCGTTCCGAGCAGCTGGCTGCTATCGCTCAGGACCTCGCCGACCAGGCCGCGGCGGCCGCCACCGCCGCCGAGGAGGCCCGCCAGGCTGCTGAGGGTGCCGACCGCGATGCTGACGAGGTGGCCGACCGGGTCCGGGTCGCCCAGCAGGCGCTGGAGGCGGCTGAGGCCGCCCATGCCGCTGCGGTAGAAGCGCTGGAGGGTCTGGAGGACCAGTCGTAGGGTCCAACTTCACCTCCGCACCTTCGGCATCGCCTCACCAGCCCTGGTGGCCCGCCAGTGCAAGCGCCACGTTGGCATCCCGCCGCGACGCCACGCGCCGTCGACCGGGG
>DATABK010000624.1:0-11482 GCA_036259695.1 Actinomycetes bacterium
GTGCTGGACCGGCTGGCCTGGATGCGCGACGTCCTGGCCCGGGTCCTGGCGGCCACCCTGGAGCGGCTGCCCGAGCCCCTCGACCTCCGGGCCCTGATCGCCCAGGCGCTGCAGATGGGCGACGAGGGCCACAACCGCAACCGGGCCGGCACCTCGCTGCTGCTGCGGGCGCTGCTCCCCGCGCTCCTGACCGTCGAGGAGCCGACCGCCGACGTGGTCGCCGCGGCCGAGTTCATCGCCGGCAACGACCACTTCTTCCTCAACCTGGCCATGGCCGCCGGCAAGGCCACCGCCGACGCGGCCGCCGGGACGGCCGGCTCCTCGATCGTGACCGCCATGGCCCGCAACGGCACCGAGTTCGGGGTCCGCCTGGCCGGAACGGGCGACCGCTGGTTCACCGGCCCGGCCGGCGTCGTCGACGGCCTGTACCTGCCCGGGTTCGGTCCCGAGGACGCCAACCGCGACATCGGCGACTCGACCATCACCGAGACCATCGGCATCGGCGGGATGGCCATGGCCGCCGCCCCGGCCATCGTCCGCTTCGTCGGCGGCAGCCCCACCGACGCGGTCGCGGCCACCCTGGCCATGTACGACATCACCTGGGCGGAGAGCGCCTCCTACCAGGTCCCGGCCCTCGGCTTCCGCGGCACCCCGCTGGGCATCGACGCCCGCGAGGTCGCCCACACCGGCGTCCTCCCCACCGTCAACACCGGCATCGCCCACAAGGACCCGGGCATCGGCCAGGTCGGCGCCGGCCTGGTCAAGCCACCCATGGAGGCGTTCGTCGCCGCCGTCCGGGCCCTCGCCGGCATCGGCTGAGCCGTTCCGGTGGTGGTCACCGTTCCCGCCCACCTGGTCGCCACGCCGGTGCTGGAACGCCTGACCGGCGGGTCGCCCGGTGTGTCGGAGGGGACGAATGGCGAGCGCGAGGGCACGGTCCTCGGCGTCGCCGACACCGCCGTCTGGATCGACCTGAGCGGGTTCGTGCTCGTCGTCACCACCCGCGAGGTCCCCCTTCTGCCCAACGCCATCGCCCTCTCCGTCGGGGCCGGCGCCCTGGGCCGTGCCGCCGTCGGCTCGCGCGGGACCGCCCGGTTCATCCCGGGGCGGGTCGCGCTGGGCTCCCTCCGGATCACCTGGAACCCCACCGCTCCCCCGTCCTGGGACCCGACGGTTCCGGTCCCCACCGACGCGACCCCGGCGGCGGTGGCGGCCCGCGGAGCGGCGTTCCTCCGGGCCCTCGGGTCCCGCCCCAGCCCACAGGACGAGGTGGCCGAGGGGGCTGTGGACAAGAACGGGAATCCCATCCGGCGATCGGCTACGCTCCCCTACCGGGGGCCCCGGCATCCGGGGGCCGCGGACTCGGCCGCCCTGGTTCGGGAGCTGGCCCGGGTCGGGCTGGCGACCGCGGCCGATCCGGAGGGGGCGGCCGGGCTGACGCTGCTGTTCCGGGCGGTGCGCGAGCGCGACCCGGAATCCGCGGCCGCGGCCGGTCGCGCGTTGCTGGGGCGCGGACCCGGGCTCACCCCGGAGGGGGACGACCTGCTGGCCGCCGTCGCCGGGACCCTGGCCGTCCTCGGCCCGGCGGGCGGCCTGCCCGAGCCGGGCCCGACCACGCCGCCGGAGGAGCCGACCGAACGCACGCCGCTGCACGAGCCGACCCCGAGTGCCCTGCTGGACGAACCGACACTGGAGGCGATGCTGGCCGCGCTGGCGCCCATCCCCGGCCGGACCACCGCGCTGTCGTCGACCCTCCTGACCCTGGCCTCGGAGCGCCGCCTGCCCGAGCCGGCCGGGCGGCTGCTCGACCTCGGCTCCGCCGGGGAGACGGCCTGGCCGGCGGCGCTGGCGCGGCTGGAGCGGCTGGGTCACGGGAGCGGGCGGGCGTACGCGGCCGGGATCGCGGCCACCGCCATGCTCCTCGCGGCCCCCGAGGGCGGCGTCACCGGCCTCCTTGCTGGCCCTCACCGGTAGCGGCGTGGCTGTGGACGACCGCGGGACGGCATGCGCCAGGTCGGCTACGCTCCCCCACCGGGGGCCTGGCCGCGCACCAGGTTCGAGGACGCCTGCCCCCGACACAACCTCACCGTCCGACAACCGGGAACCAACCAACCGACCTGAAGGGAGAGCGCCGTGGGGCTCGAGTCGATGCGGGTGCTTGATCTGTCGCAGGACTTCAGCATGCACACGCCGGCGTTCGCGAGCTATGACGGGCCCTCGATCAAGTGGGTCAAGCGGCTGGCGTTCGACAAGGTGGGTGGGCAGGAGATCACCTCGACCCTGCACGTGGGCACGCACCTGGACGGGCCGGTGCACTTCTGGTCGGCCGGCAGGACCATCGGGGAGCTCCCCCTGCCCTGGCTGGTCGGGTCGGCGGTGGTGGTCGACCTGGAGCGGATGGGGGTCGGCGACTACCAGCTGTACGGGCCCGAGCACTTCGAGCGGTGGGAGCGCGAGACCGGGCTCAGGGTCGAGCGCGACGACATCCTGATCATCCACACCGGCTATCACCGGTTCTACAACGAGAACTGGGTCGACCGCAGCCAGGTCGACGAGACCCGCTACTTCGTCCGCCACCCGGGGCCGACGCGGGAGTTCGCCGAGTGGGTGCTGGACCGGGGGGTGCGGTGGCTGGCGGTGGACGCCGGCAGTGCCGACCATCCGATGAACACCGTCATCCGCAAGATCCGGCCTGACGAGGCCGAGGACGCCGAGGCGGCGCTCGGCCGGTCGCTGGACGAGCTGTTCCCCAGGCAGGACCTGCAGATCATGCACACCCTGCTGTTCCCCCACGACGTCATCCACATCGAGAACCTGGGCGGCCAGATCGACGAGGTGCTCGACCAGCGCATCCAGTTCGGCTGCTTCCCCTGGAAGTTCGTCGGCGGGGAGGCGGCGTTCTGCCGGGCGGTCGCCTTCCTGGAGGAGTGAGCACATGACCAAGGCCGACCACGCGATCCGCTTCACCTACCTGTCCCAGGAGGACCTGCTGGAGGCCGGCTGCCTGGACTTCCGGATGGCCATCGGGGCGGCCTCCTCGGCGCTGCTGGCCCACCGCAACGGCGACGTGCTGTTCCCGGAGAAGATCGTGCAGATCTTCAACCAGGAGACCCAGGAGCGGATCAACTGCCTGCCGGCGACCCTGCTGCCGGAGAAGGTCTGCGGCGTGAAGTGGGTGTCGGTCTTCCCGCCCAACGTGCCCAGGTTCGGGCTCCAGAACCTGACCGCCCTGTTCATCCTCTCGGAGATCGAGCGGGGGTTCCCGATCGCGGTGCTGGAGGGGACGCTGGCCTCCAACATCCGGGTCGGGGCCATGGGGGCGCTGGCGGCCAGGCACTTCGCGCCCCGCGACGCCCGGGTGATCGGGTTCATCGGCAGCGGCGAGCAGGCCAAGATGCACCTGCTGGCCATGAAGACGGTGTGCCCGACCCTGACCGAGGGCAGGGTGTCGGCCCTGACCGCCGAGGAGGAGCGGCAGTTCGTCCGCGAGCTCGCCCCGCTGGTCCCGGACATGGAGCTGGTCGCCACCGGCACCGACCCCGCCCGGGCCATGGAGGGGGCCGACATCCTGGTCACCGCCACCAGCGCCCAGGCGCCGCTGCTCAAGGCCGCCTGGATGAAGCCTGGCTCGTTCTACAGCCACGTCGGCGGCTGGGAGGACGAGTATGCGGTGGCCAGGCAGTGCCAGAAGATCGTCTGCGACGACTGGGAGACGGTGAAGCACCGCACCCAGACCCTGAGCCGGATGTACAAGGACGGCGAGCTCACCGACGACGGCATCCACGCCAACCTGGACGAGGTCGTGGCCGGCGAGAAGCCGGGCCGGGAGGCCGACGACGAGCGCGTCTACTTCAACGCCGTCGGGCTGGCGTTCGTGGACGTGGCCATCGCCCTGGCCATGTACCGGCGGGCCGTCGAGGCGGGCAAGGGCCGCCAGCTCACCATGCAGCAGACGATGATCTTCGACCACCCCGACCTGGCCAGCTACGTCCGCTGGTGAGGGCGGCGGGTTGCCGCGCGGCCGCCTTCCTTCGAGGGTCGGGCGGACCGAGCGGCAGCCGCCAGGCGGGCGGGAGGGGGGCTAGCCGCCCGCCGTGCCGTTGAAGTAGGTCTGGGCCTTGGCCCAGGCGTTCTGGCCCACCGAGGCGCCGAGGGTGCGGCCGTGGACGTCGGCGTCGGGGAAGTGGATGCCGCCCTGGCGGCGGGAGTTCCCGGCCTCGTCCCTGGCCGCGCTGAAGGTCGGCCAGATGAGCACGGTCGGCAGCAGCGGGGTCGCGCCGGGCTCGACGAACGAGCTGCCCGGCTTGACCGTCACCCTGGCCCCGAACAGGTCGCTGCCGGTGAACCGTTGGAGGACCCTGGCCCCGGCGCCGCTGAAGGTGGAGTGGCCGGACACGTACTCGGGGAACGGCGGGGTCGGGAAGGTCACCGCCTGGTAGGGGTGCCAGGTCTCTCCGCGGATGAGCCGCGTGCCCTTGTAGGGGCCGGCCCAGGCGAGCACCAGCTTGCCCTTCATGCGGGTCCGGACGGCGGTGATCGGCCGCACGTAGTCCCAGCGGCGCTTGGCGTTCCAGGCCGCGATGCTGGCGTCCAGCTCGGCGTTGGCCAGGGCGAAGGTCAGCTTGACGCTCTGGTCGAGGTTGTAGCCCCTGGCCCGGGCGGCGGCCCCGCCGAACAGCAGCCAGTGGCCCGGCGGGGTCTCGCTGGCCGGCCCGTCGGCCCAGTACTCGGCCCGGACCTTGGACAGGTCGGTGAGGGTGGCGCTCGCGAGCAGGGTGTCGGTGACCTCCTCGTCCAGCTGCAGCAGGGTCCGCTGGGTCGGCCCCGGCGGGAGGAACTGGTTGGGGGAGGTGAGGGCGAACGCGGTGACGTTTTGCCAGTGGGGGGTCGAGTACTTCTGGACGACGGTGCCGCCGCTGCCGTCGGGGTGGCGCAGCGGCTGCCAGCGGAACGGGTCGTTGACCTGGTCGGGGGTGTTGACCGGGACGTAGCCGCTGGTGTCGGCGTACCCTCCTGCCTGGTTCGACCCGTCGGTGGCGCGGAAGGCGAGCACGGCTCCGGCCGCCTGGTTGCCGACCCCGGCCGGCGAGGCCGGGTCGGTGGAGGCGTCGTCGGGGTCGTAGCCCATGGCCGCCATCAGGGCCCGGAAGTCGGCCGAGCGGGCCGGGAACACATTCAGCAGGGCCCGGTAGGCGGCGTAGCTGACCGCCTGGCTCTTGTAGGCGTCGGTGCGCTCGGCGGCCGGGCGGCGCAGCGACCCGCCCAGGCGGGTCCCGACCGCGACCGGGTCGTAGGCCGCCCAGGCGTCGTACATGGCCGTGTGGACGATGGCCAGGGCGCGGGCGTTGATGGTCGGGCCGGTGCGCAGGGCCCGGATGGCGGCCAGGGTCTGCTCGCTCCAGCGCAGGGCGGCGTTGTCGTCGGCCCGCGGCCCGTAGCTGTCCAGCGGGTACAGCGGACCGGGGCCGATGGGAAGGGCGGGCAGGGGAAGCCGGATCTCGAGGCCGACCTGCGCCTCGACGTCGGCGGTGGCGCTGGCGACCACGGTGCCGCACATGGCCACCACGAGCGCGAGAACGAGGACGAGTCGACGGGTCACGGCGCTGGGCCCCCTCATCTGCGAACAAGCCGATCGGCAGCGCGGAACTTAGCAAGCAGGCACATCGGAGGACAAACGTGGCCGCAGGGAACAACTACTGAGTTTCAGCCCCAGGGTTCCGGGGAACCGGGCGGCCGTGGCGGCCCTGACCGGCGGCGAAGCCCGCAGCGCCCGCCGCCGTCTCGCCCGAGGCCAGGGTCGCCATCCCCCGCCGGAACTCGTTGGCCACCGCCTCCGGCTCGGGCAGGTCCCACTGCTCGATGGCCGACAGCCGGTCGTTGCGGAGGGCGGCCTGGGGCAGCGCGGCCAGCTCGTTGGCCAGTTCCAGCGTGGCCGGGAGGGCCTGGCCGTGGGGCACCAGCCGGTTGACCAGGCCCATGGTCAGAGCCTCGGCCGCCCCGACGGCCCGGCCGGTGAGGAGCAGGTCCATGGCCCGGCCGTGGCCGACGATCCGGGGCAGCCGGATGGTGCCGAGGTCGATCAGCGGCACCCCGAAGCGGCGGTTGAGCACCCCGAGGGTGGCGCCCTCGGCGGCCACCCGCAGGTCGCACCAGAGGGCCAGCTCGAGCCCGCCGGCCACCGCCGGGCCCTCGATGGCGGCCAGCACCGGCTTGGAGAGCCGCAGCCGGGTCGGGCCCATCGGTCCGTCGCCGTCGGCCGCCACCCGGGGCGGCTGGCCGGCGGCGATCGCCTTGAGGTCGGCCCCGGCGCAGAAGGCCCCGCCGGCGCCGGTCAGCACGGCCACCGAGGCACCCGGGTCGCGGTCGAACTCGCGGAAGGCGGCGGCCAGAGCGGCCGCCGCCGGGGCGTCGACGGCGTTGCGCCGCTCGGGCCGGTCGATGGTCACCACCGTCACGGGCCCGTCCCGGTCGACCCGCACGCCAGTTCCGTCCTGCACCGGCAACCTCCTCCGTCCCGCCAACCGCGCCGGCCCAGTTCCGCTCGCGGCCTCCGCTTCTCCTCCGCCCGCCGCCGGATGGTAGCCGCCGATTGAGCCGAGGGCGCAGTGGTGCCACCATGCCCGGCAGGTTCAGAACCCGAGACGGAGGAGGCTCCCAGGTGCACGATGCCGTCCCGCTGGTCGACGTGCGGGCCGCCTACCTGGCCCAGCGGGCCGAGCTGGACGCGGCCGTGACCGGGGTCGTGGCGGCCGGCGGGTTCATCCTCGGGCCGGAGGTGGCGGCGTTCGAGGCCGCCTTCGCCGACTTCTGCGGGGTCCGGCGGGCGGTCGGGGTGGCCTCCGGCACCTCCGCCATCCACCTGGCCCTGGTCGCGCTCGGCGTCGGGCCGGGCGACGAGGTGGCCACCGTGGCCCACACCTTCACCGCCTCGGCCGAGGCGATCGTCCACGCCGGGGCCCGGCCCCGGTTCGTCGACGTCGAGGAGGCCACCGGCGGCATGGACCCCAAGGCCCTGGCCGACGCCGTCGAGGGCACGGCCGCGGTCCTCCCCGTCCACCTGTACGGCCTGCCGGTCGACATGCCACAGGTCCAGGCCGTGGCCGCCGACGCCGGCGTGCCCGTGGTCGAGGACGCCGCCCAGGCCCACGGGGCGACCCTGACCGCCGCCGACGGCCAGGTCCGGCGGGCCGGGGCGGCCGGGCGGCTGGCCGCGTTCAGCTTCTACCCGGGCAAGAACCTCGGCGCCTTCGGCGACGCCGGCGCGGTCACCACCGACGACGACGAGCTGGCCGACCGGGTGGCCCGGCTCCGGGACCACGGCCGCACCTCCAAGTACGAGCACGCCGAGGTCGGCTGGGGAGAGCGCCTGGACGCCCTCCAGGCGGCCGTCCTCCGGGTCAAGCTGACCCGGCTGGAGGCCGGGAACGCCGCCCGCGAGCGCCTCGCCGGCCGCTACGACGAGGCCCTGGCCGGGGTCGGCGACCTGGTCCCGCCGGCCCGGGTCGAGGGCCGGAACAGCGCCCGGCACCTCCACGTGGTCCGGACCCGCCACCGCGACGAGCTGCTCGCCGCCTGCCGGGCCGCCGGGGTCGGGGCCGGGGTCCACTACCCCGTCCCCCTGCACCTCCAGCCGGCGTGGCGGCACCTCGGCCTGACCCGCGGCGACCTGCCGGCCACCGAGGCCTGGGCCGACGAGTGCCTGTCGCTCCCCCTGTACCCGGAGCTCACCGAGGCCCAGCAGGACCGGGTCATCGAGGTCATCCGCGAGTTCTTCGCGGCCAGCTGAGGGCCGGCTCTCCCTCCGCCGTCACGGCTCGTCGGCCTCGACCGGCTGGCGCGCCTGCCGGCCGACGGTCCCGTCGCGGAGCCAGGTCATCATCAGCACGTTGAGCCGGTAGGCGTCATCGGTCATTGCATCAAGTCGCTTGCGCAGGTCGTCCGGGGACACGGGCCGGGACTCCAGGGTCTTGCGATAGGCGGCCTCGAGCTCGGTCCCGACGCCCGCGTAGACCTGGTAGATGCGGTCCAGCAGGTCGCGGGCCTCGTGGCCGAAGTAGGTGCCCACCATTGAGCGGTTGGTGTAGTAGGAGTCGTTCCACTCGTACAGGACCTCGTCGTAGTCCCGAAGCTTCTCCTCCAGTGTGTTCTCGGAGCTGGTGCCGTGCTGCCGGCCGGCGATGGCGTAGAGCAGCCGCTGCATCCGGTACCTTCGCTTGTCCAGCAAGCGGCTGACGGATTCGCAGACCTGGCCGGCCCGGCGCAGCTCCTCCTCACGGAGGCGGGCTGTGTTCTGCAGCTCCCAGGTCCGCAGCTGCACCCTGTTCTGCTGCTTCCAGGTCCGCTGCTGCAGGTACGTGCCGAGCAGCCCGCCGAGCACCGTGGTCAGGACGAACCCGACGACGATCGGTACCAGCTCGTCCATGGCTCGATGGCCCTCCGCCTGCAGGACGCCGGCATTGGGTCAACGCAACCAGAGCCGCTCGTCGGGGTCAATGCGCCACGTCCGCCGGGTGCTGGACCCAGGAGGCTACCCGAGGTTGGAGAGCGGGGGCCGCACGCCCCGCGCCGTGCGACCCACGCGTCGGTGCCGATCAGCGGCCGGTGACCATCAGCGCTTGCTGTCCGGCCGCCGCGGCGGGGACTACCGGCCATCACCTCCTTCCGTTGCGGCGGCGGGCCGGGTTGCCCGCACGACCAGGGCGCCCGCGGCCAGCAGGGCGAAGGCGAACAGCGCGAGCAGGTCGCTGGTGGCGCCGGTGAACGGCAGGGCGCCGGAGCCGGCGACAGACGGACGCAGCCGAGCGAAGGTGGTCACGGACCCGTCGGCCCCGCCCGAGCCCGGGGTCAGCCCCTGGGTCCCGGGAACTCCCGAGGTCCCGGTCGACGACCCGGGGCCGCCGGAGCCCTCGGTGCCACCCGGCGAGGTGGTCCCCGGCGGCGGCGCGATGATCCCGCCGGTGCTGGTGTCGGTCCCGGTGTTGACCCCGATCCCGATCCCGTCGCCGGGGTCGGCGGCGGTGCCAGGGTCCGTGCCGGTCCCGGTGTCGACGCCGGAGGTGCCGATGCTGATGCCGACGTCGGCGCCGGTGCTGGTCTCGGTGCCGGTCCCGGCGTCGGTCCCGGAGGTGCCGATGCTCAGGTCGATCGCAGCGGCGGTGTGGGTGTCGGTCCCGGTGCCGGTGCCGACGTCGAGGATCGTGCCGGTGTCGGTTCCCGGGCTGGTGGTGCCGGTGCCGCAGCTCGCCGAGGCGTCGCCGAGCAGGCCGACGCTGTTGCCGCAGACGGTCACGGGGACGTTGGCCGCGACGTCGTCGACGGTGACCTCGGCCTGGTTGCCGCTGAGGGTGCCGTCCACGTCGGCGGAACCCGCGGCGCCGGCGGAGGCCCGGCCGTTGGAGGCGGCCGGCGCGGCGGTGCCGCAGCCGGCGGCGGCGTCACCGAGGCCGCCGACGCTGTTGCCGCAGACCGTCACCGGGACCGACGGCGAGATGCTGCCGATGCCCGCGTCCACCCGGTTGCCCGAGGCAATGCCGTCCAGCAGCGAGCCGGTCCCGGCCGAGGCGCCGGTCTCCCCCGACCCGTTGGAGCCGGTCGAGCCGGCGCTGCTACCGGCCTGCTGGCCGGTCCCGCAGGCCGCCGAGGCGTCGCCCAGGACGCCCACGCTGTTGCCGCACACGGTCACGGGGACCGACGGCGAGATGTCGCCCACGCTGGCGTCGACCTGGTTGCCAGACAGGATGCCGTCGGCCTGGGTCGCGCCGGAGCTGCCGGCGGCCGAGCCGGCGCCCGACCCGCCGCTCGGGGCGGCCGGCTGGCCGGCCCCGCACCCGGCGGAGGCGTCACCGAGCACACCCACGCCGTTGCCGCAGACCGTCACCGGAACCGTCGGCGAGATGTCGCCGATACCGGCGTCGACCTGGTTGCCCGAGGCCAGGCTGCCCAACAGCGAGTCGCTGGCCGCGCTGCCCGAGCCGGCCGAGGCGCCGGTCGAGCCGGAGCCGGTCGAGCTGCCGCTCGGGGCGGCCGGGGTGCAGCTGGCCGAGGCGTCGCCGAGGACGCCCACGCCGTTGCCGCAGACGGTCACCGGGACCGTCGGGGAGAGGTCGCCGACGGCCAGGCCGACCTGGTTGCCGGAGGCGATCGGGCCGGAGTCGAGGACGCCGATCCCGGCCGGGGCCTCGCCGGTCAGGCCGTCCAGCGTCAGCTCGCCGGTCGGCAGGAGGTTGTCGGTGGCCGGGTCGCCGACCAGGGTGAAGGGGCTCGACCCGAGCAGGCCCACCCCGGCCAGGCTGGCCGTGGCGTCGAGGTGGAGCAGTGGCCGGGCACGCCGGGTCAGGCTGGCCGAGGCGTCGGCACGGGCCCTGGGGCTCGTGGCCGCCGAGGCGTCGGCGTCGGCCCTGAGCGACCGGGGCCGCGAGGTGGCCGCCTGGCCGGAGGCGCCGGCCGCGGGCCGGCTGCGCCCGATCCCGACCGACACGTCGGCCTGGGCGGTGCGGGGCACCCGGGCCCTGACCCGGGCGCCGGTGGAGCCGTCGCTGCGGCCGGCCCGGACGCTGGCGCTGGTACCGGAACCGCTGCAGCTGCCGAGCAGCCCTGTCAGGACCCGGCCGTCGGCGCAGACCCTGACCTCGGCGGAGGTCGGGCGGCCGAGCCTGGCCGAGACGTCGGCGGAGACTTCCTGGGCGCCGGCCGCTCCGGCGCTGAGGGCCAGCAGGCCCCCTCCCAGAACGGCCGTGCCCAGTACACGCTTCATCCACAAGTTCACTTGGAACTCTCCTTGGTAGCGACTTCGAGGACGTGAAGCACGTCGCCCGAGGTCGCTAGGCGGGAGAGACGGCCGGGAGGTAGGAGCGCGAGAAGACGCCCGACCGGTCGGGGCGGGCGCGTCCGCGGCCGGAGAGGCCGAGGAGGAGCATGGCGGCGACGAGGGCGACCAGGGCGAAGCCGGCGCCCGAGGAGGTGGACAGGGGGTCCGGCCCGCCCGCGGGGAGCTCGGCCGACGTCGGGAAGCCGGGCAGGCTCACCGCGCCGGTCAGGGCCGGCCAGGACCGGGTGGACCGGGCGGCGGGCGAGCTGGCGCCGTCGGCGGCCGGACGGGCCGGAATCGTCTCGAAGGAAGCTGGAGTGGTCGCGCCCGGCGCGGCGCCATCAAACCCGGTGACGGTGGCGACAGGACCCTGGGCCCCGGGCCCGCCCTGCGACCCGGACCCCGAGCCCGGCAGCCCCGGCAGCGGCAGCAGCCCACCGGGAACCACCGGCGACACCAGCCCACCCACCGCCCCGGCGATGGGGGCCAGCGCCTCCACCGGGGCCAGCGCCGACCCCACCGGGGCGAGCAGGGACCCCACCGGGGCGAGGGCCGAGCCAACCGGGGCGAGCGCGGAACCGACCGGCGCCAGCGCCGGCTCGAGCGGCCGCACCACCGCCCCGGCCACCGGCGCAACGACCCCGGCCACCGGCGCAACGACCCCGGCCACCGGGG
>DATABK010000625.1:0-8855 GCA_036259695.1 Actinomycetes bacterium
CCCGGTCAGCGCGGCCAGCGACCACTCCTCACGCGCCTGGTCGCGCCGCCACCGCCGGCAGACGTTCAGCCCGATCCCGCCCAGCCAGGCCCCGAACCGCTCCGGCCGTTCCAGCCGGTCGAGGCCGACCATCGCCTGGAGCACCGCCTCCTGGGCGGCGTCCTCGGCCAGCCCCCGGTCCCCCAGCAGCCGCCGGCACAGCCCCACCAGCATCGGCCGGTGCCGGCCGACCAGCACGGCGAACGCCCCCCGATCCCCCTCCCGGGCCAGCCGCACCAACGCCGCGTCGTCCATCACCCGGTAGTCGCCACCGGCCCGCCCAGGGTTACCCGAGACCCACCGAGCGGGCGATGAGCATGCGCATGATCTCGCTGGTGCCCTCGCCGATCTCCAGCACCTTGGCGTCGCGGTAGAAGCGGGCGACCGGGAACTCCTCCATGTAGCCGTAGCCGCCGTGGACCTGGACGGCGTCGCGGGCCGAGGTCACGGCGGACTCGGAGGCGTACAGCTTGGCGATGGCGGCCTCGCGCCCGAACGGCTGGCCGGCGTCGAGCTTGGCCGCGGCCCGCTGCCAGGCCAGGCGGGCGGTGTGGGCTCTGACCTCCATGTCGGCGATCTTGAAGGCGATCGCCTGGTGGCTGGCGATCGGCTGGCCGAAGGCCTGGCGCTCGCGGGCGTAGCGGGTGCACTCGTCCACGCAGCCCTGGCAGAGGCCGGTGGCCAGGGCGGCCACGGCGATGCGGCCCTCCTCGAGGATGCGGAGGAAGTTGCCGAGGCCGGCGCCGCGCTCCCCCACGGTGTTGGCCACCGGGACCCGGCAGCTCTCGAAGACCAGCTCGCGGGTGTCGGAGGCGTGCCAGCCGACCTTGGCGTAGGGAGGGCCGACCCGGTACCCGGGGGTGCCGGTGGGCACGATGATGGTGGTGATCTCGTTGCGGCCGTCGGGCCGCTGGCCGGTCACGGCGGCCACGGCGACCAGGCTGGAGCGGTCCAGGCCGGCGTTGGTGATGAACGCCTTGGTGCCGTCGATGACCCAGTCGTCGCCGTCCCGGGTGGCCCGGGTGGCCAGCGCGCCGGCATCCGACCCGCCGCCCGGCTCGGTGAGCCCGAAGGCCGCGATCCGCTCGCCGGCGGCCAGGGGCCGCAGCCACTGCTC
The DNA here is from genome assembly GCA_036259695.1 of Actinomycetes bacterium. Lineage (GTDB taxonomy): Bacteria > Actinomycetota > CALGFH01 > CALGFH01 > CALGFH01 > CALGFH01. The sequence continues at coordinate 1,157 of DATABK010000625.1, forward strand.
GTGCTGGGCGGGCGTGCCGTAGCGCCAGATCGGCATCGCTCCCAGCCCGACCGCCGCCTCCAGGGTGATGGCGACCGAGGAGTCGACCCGGGCCAGCTCCTCGATGGCCAGGCAGAGGGTGGTGTAGTCGGCGCCCATGCCGCCGACGTCTTCGGGGAACGGCAGCCCGAAGAGGCCCATGCCGGCCATCTGGTCGAGCACCACCGGGTCGAGCGCCCCGGCCCGGTCCATCGCCTCCGCCCTCGGGGCCACCACCTCCTCGGCGAAGGCCCGGACGATCTTGCGGAACTCCTCCTGCTCGGGGGTCAGCTCCAGGTCCATCGGCACTCCCTTGTGGGATGGAACGGCCAGGTGCGGCGCCTCGTGGGCGAGGAGGCCATGCTATCCGCCGTTCCCCTCCCGGGGGTCGTACTCGAGGCCGAGCAGGGCCAGGTCGTCGTCGTGGCGGCCGTCGGTGTGGTGGTCGACCAGCTCGACCAGCCGGTCCAGGGCGGCGGTCAGGGAGCCGGCGGTGGCCGCCTGCTCGAACACCGGGCGGTCGAGGAACTCGCCGGCGGCGTTGCGGGCCTCGACCAGGCCGTCGGTGTAGCAGACGAGGCGGTCGCCGGGACGCAGGTGGCCCTGGCTCTCGTTGGCCTGGGTGCCGAGGCCGAGGGGGGCGGCCACCTGGACCAGGCGGGGGCCGGCGCCCAGGGGGGCGGGGTGGCCGGCCGAGGCGAGCAGGATGCGCCCGTCGGGCTGGAGCCGGCCGGCCAGGGCGGTCACGAAGTCCTCGTCGCCACCCTCCCGGGCGACCAGCCGGTCGAGGCGGTTGAGGATGCGGGCCGGGCCGGCCCCCTCCCCGGCCAGGCTGCGGAAGGCGCCCTTGAGGACGGCGGCCAGCGAGCTCGCCTCCAGCCCCTTGCCGCGGGCGTCGGCCAGGATGAAGGCCAGGCCGCGCTCGTCCAGCTCGACCACGTCGTAGAAGTCGCCGCCGATCTGGGCCAGGCCGCTGGCCGACTGGTACCTGACCCCGATGCCGAAGTTGGCCGCCCAGGCCGGCGGGGTGGTCAGCAGCAGGGCCTGGACCTGCTCCAGGACCTCGGTCTGGGCCCGCACCCGCTCGGATCCGGAGATGGCCCGGGCGCCGAGGCCGGCGAAGCTCTCGGACGCCTCCAGGGCCTGGGCGGACAGCTTGGGGTCACGCTTCCAGGCCAGCACGATGGTGCCGAGCTGCTCCCCGGCCCGGTCGAGCAGGGGCAGCCAGAGCAGGCTGTCGAGGCCGCGGGCCTCCAGCATCGGCGCCTCGGGCTCGGTCGAGCCGCGGGCGCTGACCCGCCGGGTCACGGTCATGAAGGCGGCCGGGAAGCTCGCCCTGGGCAGCCGCAGCGGCATCGCCGGGACCTCGGGGTCGCGGGCCTGGCCGACGGTCACCATCAGCTCGCCCTGGCGGCGGTAGACGGCGGCGACGTTGGCCGCGTACAGCGTCCGGGCCGAGCGGGCCAGCAGGTCGTAGGCCTCCTCCGGCTCCAGGCCGGCCAGCGACCCGGCCATCCTGATGGTGTCGGCGGCCCGTTCCAGGGCCGACTGCTCGCGCTGGGAGGCGCCCCAGTTGACCAGGGCGAACAGCGTGGCCAGGGTGATCAGGATGAGGCGGATGAACAGCTGGCCGCCGAGCAGCTTGCCGGTCCCGATCCCGAGGGCGGCGGCCACGACCAGGGTGACCAGGCCGACGGCGATGACCTGGCTGCGGCGGGTCGACAGCCGGCTGGCCAGCAGCGGGGCCAGGACCAGGAAGCCGCCCACGACCAGATCGCGGGCCAGCAGCTCGACCATGGCGACGACGGCGATGACCAGGTACGGGAGCAGCCAGCCGCGGGTGGCCGCGACCATCCGGGTGCCGGCCGACACCGGCCCGGCCGCCTCCTGCACGTCCGCTCCTCCCACCTGGCTCGCCCGACGGAGCCTGAACGATAAAGCGGCCAACGACAAGACGAAGCTTGCTCTAGGATGACCGCTCTGACCGATCCCGAGGAAGGGCGATGCTCGGCATGCGAACGCTGGTCACAGGCGGTTCCGGCTTCATCGGCTCGGCGGTGGTGGACCGCCTGGCCGGCGCAGGGCACCAGGTGACCGTGGTCGACGACCTGTCCACGGGGCGGCGCGAGAACCTGGCCGACGCGTTCGCCTCGGGGCGGGTCGAGCTGGCCCAGATCGACCTGGCCGGCCCCGACCTGGCCGGGGTGGTGGCCGCCGCCCGGCCCGAGGTCGTCTACCACCTGGCCGCCCAGATCGACGTCCGCCGCAGCGTCAGCGACCCGCTGTACGACGCCCGGGTCAACGTGCTCGGGACCATCGCGCTGGCCAAGGCGGCCCTGGAGGCCGGCTGCCGGCGGCTGGTCTTCGCCAGCTCGGGCGGGACCGTGTACGGCGAGCCCGACCCGTCGGACCTGCCGATCGACGAGCGCTACCCCCCACGGTGGACGAACCCCTACGGGGTGTCCAAGCGGTCGGCCGATGACTACCTGGCCGCATTCGCCGAGCTGCACGGGCTGGAGCCGGTCAGCCTGCGGCTGGGCAACGTCTACGGCCCCCGGCAGGACCCGCACGGTGAGGCCGGGGTGGTGGCCATCTTCTGCAACCGGCTGCTGGCCGACGAGCCGGTGACGATCTTCGGCGACGGCCGCCAGACCCGCGACTATGTGTTCGTGGAGGACGTGGTCGACGCGTTCATCGCCGGGGGCGAGCACCCGGACGCGCCCGGGGCCCGGGTCAACATCGGCACCGGGGTCGAGACCTCGGTGCTGGAGCTGTACGACGCCCTCCGGGGGGTGGCCGGGTTCGGGGGCGACCCGGAGTTCGCGCCGGCCCGGCCGGGCGAGCTGGGCCGGATCGCGCTCGACTGCGGGGAGGCCCGCCGGGTCCTGGGCTGGGCCCCCAAGGCCGACCTGGCCGACGGGCTGGCCCGCACCTGGGCGTGGGCCTTCCAGGAGGTCAACGCGGGCAGCGTCGGCGGGTGAGGACCCCATGACGCTGGTCATGGTGGAGGTGGCGGGGCGGGTGGCCACCGTCACCCTGAACCGGCCCGAGGCGCTGAACGCGATCTCGACCGAGCTGGCCCTGGCGCTCGCCGAGGCGGTCGAGCCGCTGGCCACCGACCCCGGGGTCCGGGCGGTGGTGCTGACCGGGGCCGGGGAGCGGGCCTTCTGCGTCGGAGCCGACCTCAAGCAGCGGGCCGGCTTCGACGACCACGGCTGGTTCGTGCAGCGCGAGGCGTTCCGGCGCGGGTTCGCGGCCGTCCGCCGCTGCCCGCTGCCGACCGTGGCCGCCGTGTCCGGGTTCGCCCTCGGCGGCGGGACCGAGCTCGCCCTGGCCTGCGACCTGATCGTGGCGGCCACCGACGCCACCTTCGGGCTCCCCGAGGTCCGCCTGGGGCTCGTCCCGGCCGGTGGCGGCACCCAGCTGCTGGCCCGCCGGGTCGGCCGCTCGGCGGCCAGGGACCTGGTGCTGACCGGCCGCCGGGTCGACGCCGAGGAGGCCCGGCGGCTGGGCCTGGCCGACCGGGTCGTGCCCAGGGGCGAGGTCCTGGCCGCGGCCACCGCCCTGGCGGCCGAGATCGCCGGCAACGCCCCCACCGCCGTGCGGATGGCCAAGTGGGCCCTGGAGGTCGGCGGCGACCTGCCGCTGGAGGCGGCCATGGAGGTCGAGGACCAGGCCTGGCGCCGGGCCGTGCTGTCGGACGACCGCCGCGAGGGCATCGCCGCCTGGACGGAGAAGCGCGAGCCGGACTGGCCGGGGGGCTAGCCGCCTAGCGGCCGGCGTCGCTGCGGGCCTGCTCGGCCTCCAGGTCGAGCTCGAACCAGACCGTCCAGCCGTCCGGGGTGCCGTCGACACCCCAGCGGTCCGACAGGGCGTCGAACAGGTCGAGCCCGCGGCCGGTCATCGACTCCAGGTGGTGGACCCGGCGCCGGGGGCCGGTCGGCCCGCCGCCGTCGTGGACCTCGACCCGGAGCAGGTCGTCGGAGATCACGTACTGGACCGAGAAGGTGCCGCCGTTCCCAGAGGCCGAGTGGAGCACGGCGTTGGTCGCCGCCTCACTGACCAGGAGCCGGCTGACGTCGCGGGCGGGACCGCCGCTGTGGATCGCCGAGGCAACGAAACGACGGGCCGCCGCCACCTGGTCGGCGTCCCCACTGAACTCCCGACGTCCCTGCGCCTGCAAGATCCCCGCTTCCGACGACCGGATGACAACCTCCTACGGTGACCCGCCGGCCTCCACCTCGACGACAACCTGCCCGGCGGCGACCGGCCCGCCAACCGCGCATGTTACCCCGACCACCAAGCCGTCAAACGGTGCAAGCAAGGGGGTCTCCATCTTCATGGCCTCGACCACGGCCAGCAGCTCGCCCTCGGCAACCCGCTGGCCTGCGACGACGTTGACCTTGGCCAGGGTACCGGCCAGCGGCGAGGCGACCAGCCCACCGCCGCCGCCGGCCTGGCCGCCGGGGCGGCGGGGCCGGTGCCGGTAGAGCCGGACCGGCCAGGTCCGCCCGCCGGCGGTGACGTGGAAGTCGGCCTCGGCGGGGGCGGCCGCCGGGGTGAGGTCGCTGAGGTCGAGGGCCTCCTCCAGCCAGGTCGTCCAGTGCCTGGCCGCCCGGAAGTCGTCGTGGCCGAGCACCCGCGCCAGGGCCGGGGCGGTGGTGGCGACCCCCTCGACGGCCAGCTCGTCGAGGGCGGCCCGCATCCGGGCGATCGCCCGGTCGCGGTCGGGGGCCCAGGCGACCAGCTTGCCGAGCAGGTCGTCGTAGAACGAGGGGACGGTGTCGCCGGCCTCGTAGCCGGCGTCGACCCGCAGGCCGGGGCCGCCCGGCCAGCGCAGGGTGGTGATGGTGCCCGGGGCGGGCAGGAAGCCGCGGGCCGGGTCCTCGGCGTTGACCCGGCACTCGATGGCGTGGCCGCGCACGGTCACGTCGTCCTGGGTGAGGCCGAGCGGCTCGCCGGCCGCCACCCGGAGCTGGGCGGCGACGATGTCGACCCCGGTGACCTGCTCGGTGATGGGGTGCTCGACCTGGATGCGGGTGTTCATCTCCAGGAACCAGCAGGACTGGCTCTCCGGGTCCCAGAGGAACTCGACCGTCCCGGCGCCGACGTAGCCGCAGGCCTTGGCCACGGCCACCGCCCAGGTGCGGAGCTGCTGGCCGACACCGGCCGGCAGCCCGGGGGCCGGCGCCTCCTCGATCAGCTTCTGGTGGCGGCGCTGGACCGAGCAGTCCCGCTCCCCCAGCTGGACGATGGCCCCGTGGGTGTCGGCCAGGACCTGGACCTCGACGTGGCGGGGCCGGGGGAAGAACCGCTCCAGGTAGCAGGCCCCGTCGCCGAAGGCGGCGGTGGCCTCGCGGGTCGCCGAGGCCAGGGCGTCGGCGGCCTCGGCCGGCCCGGCGACGACGCGGATGCCGCGCCCGCCCCCGCCGGCGGCCGCCTTGACCGCCACCGGCCAGCCGTGGGCCTCCCCGAAGGCCACCACCTCGGCCGGGTCGGTCACCGGGTCGGTCGTGCCGGGCACGGGCTCGACCCCGGCGGCCAGCACGGCCCGGCGGGCGACCAGCTTGTCGCCCATCTGGGCGATCGCCTCGGGCGGCGGCCCCACCCAGACAAGGCCGGCCTCGGTCACCGCCCGGGCGAAGCCGGCGTGCTCGCTGAGGAGCCCGTACCCGGGGTGGACGGCCTCGGCCCCGGCCTCGGCGGCCGCGGCCAGCAGCTTGGCCTGGTCGAGGTAGGACTCGGCCACCGCCGACCCGCCGATGGCCACCGCCCGGTCGGCCTCGCGCACCCACAGGGCCCCGGCATCCGGGTCGGCGTGGACGGCGATCCCGACCAGGCCAAGCTCCCGGCAGGCCCGCAGCACCCGCACGGCGATCTCCCCCCGGTTGGCCACCAGCACGGACCGGAAGGGCCGGGCGGTCATACCGGCGGCACCCCGTGCCGCCGGTCGCTGAACTCCCGCTTTTTGCCTGCGGCAAAGGCCAGTCGGCGGGCCACCTCGGTGCGGAGGTCGTCGGGGTCGACGACGGCGTCCACGACCAGGTCGGCGGCCAGGCGGACGAGGTCGACGTCCTCGCGGTACTCGCGCTGGAGCCGCTCGACCTCGGCCGGGCGCTCGGCCTCGGGGAGTGATGCCAGCTTGTTGTAGTAGACGGCGTTGACGGCCGCCTCCGGGCCCATCACCGCGATCGAGGCCGTGGGCAGGGCCAGGGTGGCGTCGGGCTCGAACCCGGGCCCGGCCATGGCGTACAGCCCGGCCCCGTACGCCTTGCGGACGACCACGCAGAGCTTGGGCACGGTGGCCTCGCTGACCGCGGTGATCAGCTTGGCCCCGTGGCGGATGATGCCCTGGCGCTCGACCTCGGTCCCGATCATGAACCCGGGCACGTCGGCCAGGAACACCAGCGGCAGGTTGAAGGCGTCGCACAGCCACACGAACCGGGCCACCTTGTCGGCAGAGTCGACGAACAGGACCCCGCCCTTGACGAGCGGCTGGTTGGCGACGATGCCGACGGCCCGGCCCTCGATCCGGCCCAGCCCGCAGACCACCTCGGGCGCGAACTCCCGCTTGATCTCGAAGAAGCTCTCGCTGTCGACCACGGCCGCGACCAGTGGGTAGACGTCGAACGGCTGCGACTCGTCGGTCGGGATCAGGGGGGCCACCGGCCCGGCGTACGCCGGCCCCCGAGCGGGCTCGGCCGGCGGGTCGCCCCGCCAGCTGGACGGGAAGTAGGAGAGGTAGCGGCGGGCCGCCTGGATGGCCTCGTCCTCGTCCGCGCAGAGCAGGTCGCCGCAGCCCGACACCCGGCAGTGCATGGCCGCCCCGCCCATCTCCTCCAGAGTCGTCTTCTCGCCGATGACCATCTCGGCCATGCGGGGCGAGCCCAGGTACATGGAGGCGTTGCCCTCGACCATGAAGACCACGTCGCAGAAGGCCGGGATGTAGGCCCCGCCGGCCGCCGACGGCCCGAACAGGCAGCAGACCTGCGGGACCCGGCCCGACAGCCGGACCTGGTTGTAGAAGATCTTCCCGGCCCCGCGGCGGCCCGGGAACATCTCCACCTGGTCGGTGATCCGGGCCCCGGCCGAGTCGACCAGCCACAGCATCGGGACCTCGTGGCGCAGGGCGTACTCCTGGATGCGGAGGATCTTCTCGACCGTCCTGGCCCCCCACGACCCGGCCTTGACGGTCGAGTCGTTGGCCATCACCGCCACCGTGCGCCCGCCGACGGTCCCGATCCCGGTGACCACCCCGTCGGCCGGTAGGTCCCCGGCGAGCGCGTTGGCCAGCAGCCCGTCCTCGACGAACCCGTCGGCACTGTCCAGCAGCCGGGCCAGGCGCTCCCGCACGAACAGCTTGCCCTGCTCCCGGGCCTTGTCGTGATAGCGCTCGGCCCCGCCGGCCCTGGCCTGCTTGGCCAGCGCCCGCAACGCCGGCTCCGGCCGCTCCGCCGCTTCCTCGGTCACGCGACGATCCTACCGGCCGGCCGGCCTGGCCCGCTCCGCTAGCGGAGGGGTGGTCGACCATGAGCCGCGACGGCTTGGAGCGGTCGGTGCACCGGGGCGCGGTGATCGGGACCGTCCGGCCGCCGCCTCCGGGCGTCCCGATCCAGCGCATGCGGGTCGGGCCCTCGCCACACCAGTTGAACCACTTCAGCCGGAGCTCCATCCTGCCGGG
>DATABK010000626.1:0-1757 GCA_036259695.1 Actinomycetes bacterium
CCTCGGCCGGACGACGGTGGCCGCGGGCGGCGAAGGCCCGGACCAGGGTGCCGGCGAGGGCGGCGGTTGGCTGCCGGCCGGGCCGCAGCGAGGGCACGACCAGCCACTGCTCGGGCATGCGGGCCAGCCTGGGCAGCAGCCCCGCGTGCAGCAGGGAGGACTTGCCGCTGCCCGACGGGCCGATCACCGCCACGAATCGGCCCGGGCCGCGCTGCAGGGTCGGGGTCAGCAGCTCCACGAGCCGACCGGTCTCCGGTTGGCGGCCGAAGAACACCGCGGCGTCCTCCGGAGCGAACGGGACCAGGCCCGGATACGGCGAGCGGACAGGGTCCCAGGGGAAGGAGTCGGCTGGATCCAGGCCGGCCGAGTTCAGCCCGGCGAGCAGTCGAGCCAGCCCCGGCTCCGGGTCGGTCAGGTCGGTCCACTGCAGGTGGGCCAGCAGCGGCAGGTCCACCTGAGGCTGCAGCCGGACCGGGAAGACAGGCCGCCCCAGGGCCCGGGCCAGGCTGAGCTCGGCGAAGCACCACTGCGAGGCCACCGAGGCCGCGCTGGCCAGGAACACCACCGCATCGGTCTTCCGCAGCTGGGCGTAGAGGTCCCGCTCCCAGTTGCGCCCGGCGGGGATGCCCTGCTCGGGGTCGAAGTCGACGAACAGTGCGGCGAACCCGGCGGCCCGTAGCCGCGCCACCATCCACTCGGTGGCCGCCCGATCCTGGCTGCTGTGGCTGACGAACACCGAGGCCATCGACCTCGCCCCTTTGCCGGCGCATCATCGCGGTCACCTCGACAGGTCAACGGCGAGGCAGCCCCCGAAGCAGCGAACAGCTGACTCCCACAGGAGACACCCAGCACGGCCGTAGATACATGCGGTCAGTGCGTTGCGAGGCTCGTGCGTGGAGAGGCGACGAGAGTGCGACCGACCATCGAGGACTGCACCGGGGCAGCGGCCGGTGACCTCATGGCCGCCGCCCCGGGTGTCACTGCGGACTCTCAGCGGACCGGGGCGTTGTGACCCCGTGCTGACCTGGGAACCACCGCTGATCAGCGGTAGTTGTCGAACTGCAGCGCGACGTCGAGGTCCTTGCTGCGCAGCAGCTGCTGGACCGCTTGCAGGTCGTCGCGCTTCTTGCCGCTGACCCGCAGCTGGTCGCCCTGGATCTGGGCCTGGACGCCCTTGGGCCCCTCGTCCCGGATGATCTTGGCGATCTTCTTGGCCGTGTCGGACTCGATGCCCTGCTTGATGCGGGCCCCGATCTTGTAGGACTTCCCGGAGGACTGCGGCTCGCCGGCGTCGAGCGACTTCAGCGAGATGTTCCGCTTGATGAGCTTCTCCTTGAACACCTCGAGCGCGGCCGAGACCCGCTCCTCGGTGTCGGCCTGCAGGGTGACGCCCTCCTCGCCGGCCCAGGCGATGGTCGCGTTGGTACCGCGGAAGTCGAAGCGCTGCGAGAGCTCCTTGGCAGCCTGGTTGAGGGCGTTGTCGACCTCCTGGCGGTCGACCTTGCTCACCACGTCGAACGACGAGTCGGCCATGTGTCGGTTGCTCCTTCCTCTGTCGTCCACCGGTCGCGGCGCGTCCCTGGGGCCACCACGGGGGCCGGTCTCCGCTGTCTTGTACGCTTTCCCGGTACCACCACGGCGGGTTGCCCGAGTGGCCAATGGGAGCGGACTGTAAATCCGTCGGCTTAGCCTACGAAGGTTCGAATCCTTCACCCGCCACCCGGTGCACGCGGCCCCCGACCTCGGCAGAGGTCGGG
>DATABK010000627.1:0-3656 GCA_036259695.1 Actinomycetes bacterium
GTCTACGAGCGGGCCCAGCGGCAGTTCTCGGTCGAGGAGATCACCGAGGCCTTCGCCGCCACCCGCGGGCTGGCCATGCCGTCCCAGCTTCGCCACATGCTGCGGGCCCAGGGCCGCGACCTGCACGCCGAGTTCCTCGACCTGCTGCCCGAGCGGCCGGCCCCCATCTCGATCCAGCGCTTCAGCATGCGGCGGAGCTGGGAGGGCATGGCCAGGCCGCGGGTGGCCGCGAACGCCTCGGTGATCTCCTCGACCGAGAACTGGCGCAGGGCCCGCTCGTACACCTGCCGGGGATCGCTGCGCAGGGCCAGGCACAGCATCATGTTGGCCAGGTCGACGGCCTGCCGCCACGGGGTCGGGCGGGCCTCGACAAAGGCGACGTCGATCAGCAGCATGCGGCCGTCGCGGACCAGCAGGTTGGCCGGCTTGATGTCGCGGTGGGCCATCCCGGCGTCCCACAGCTTGCGGATGATGGCAAGGCCGTCGTCGATCACCTGCTCGTCGACCTCGGCCTCGCCCAGCTCCACCGCGCCGTCGAAGAACTCCGACACCAGCAGGTATTCGCGGCCGGGGGTGAGCTCGACGAAGCCGTAGGGCCGGGGCGTCGGCAGGCCGGCCAGGTGCAGCTTGTGGAGGGCGTAGTCCTCCTGCTGGACCAGCCGCCGCACGCCGTGGAAGGGCTTCTCGTCCTCCAGGCGGCCGTAGAGCAGCTCCCGTCCCAGCTTGTACCAGCGGTCCGAGCGCAGGTGGCTGCGGGCGTACAGCTTGCCGAACAGGACCGTCGGCGGGTCGCCGGCGACCTTGATCCGCAGGGGCGTCGACCCGGCCGAGCCCGACAGGCCGAACGGCTTGACCTCCTCGATCTCCAGGCCCAGCTGGTCGGCCAGAGCGCGCCGGATGGCCTGGCCCCGGGCCCCGCCGACGTCCAGGTGGGCGCTGCGGCCACGGTGGTAGCTGACCGGGAAGACCTCGTTGGGCACGAACCAGCGGAAGGTGAGCAGGGGGACGGTGACCCCGAGGGCCGCCCCGACCAGGACGTCGCTGGGGGTGTCGACGCCCAGGTACATGCGGACGACGGCCAGCAGGGCGACGGCCACGGCCACGACCCACTTGCCGGCCTGCCGCCAGCGGCCCTTGGGGAGCAGGGCGTAGCACATGGTCATGGTGACCGCGGCCAGGAAGGCGACCGGCCGTGACGGCATCGACCAGCCCGACCACACCCCGGCGAACTCCACCCCGAACGGCCGCGGCCGCCGCACCGCCGCCGACAGGGCGATGGCGAGCACCGTCACGGCCTGGACCGAGATCAGGCCGACGATCAGGTGCCGGAAGCGCTTGTAGACGATCAGCACGACCACGGTCGCCCAGGCCAGCACCTTGATCGTCCAGAGCGAGCCGAGCAGCCCGTGCAGCCCCCGCACGAGGCTGGTCAGCCCGGGGGTGCGGAGGTTGCCCAGCGCCTCCACGACCCGGTTGTCGATGACCGTGAAGGAGATCCCGCGGCCGTAGCGGCCGGCGGTGAACAGCACCAGGGTCAGGGCGACCAGGGCGACGGCGGCGACCATCCAGCCGACGCCGGTGCTCTCCAGGTGGCGCGGCAGCGGGGGCGGCTCACCGGTCGGCCGGCGCCGGCGGCGGCTCCGCCGGCTCCCCGGCGGGGTGACGTCGCGCGCGGGGCCGATGGCCTGGCTCGGATGGCCGTCCATGGATCGAAGTATGGCAGGGGTGTCGATATCTGCTCAGTACTCCCAGCTCGCGTAGTCGGGGTTGCCGGCCTTCATGTGCTCGAACAGCAGGACCATGCGGTCGATGAACCAGGCCTTGGCGGTCTGCAGGATGACCAGCCCGGACACGACGGCCAGGAGGTCGAGCCGGTACAGCCCATAGGCCAGCACGGCCAGGCCGACGACCTGGATGGCGTAGGTGACCTGCAGGACCTTGGACTTGAACTGGGGCGGCAGCTCGACGGTGGCCCGCTCGGTCCAGATGCGCTCGCCGAACACGCCCTTGGAGGCCCAGTTGCGGGTCGAGGGGGGCGGGGGGAACAGCAGCGGATTGACCATCATGAACACCAGGGCCAGGGCGACCACGGCCAGCGACCACCAGCCGATCCACTCCCGGCTCCAGATGGCGAGAGCCAGCAGCGGCAGGACGGCGAACCGGGTCCAGACGCTCACCGGGTTGGCGTGGCGCATCCACTTGTCGCCCTCCAGCCCGAACAGCTTGTTGACCGAGACACTCATCGGGGACCTCCAGCGATCTCCGGGGCGGCTTGCACCACCAGAGCATCCGCCGGCGGCCGGGGCGTCGTATCGGCGTAGTTGCCGGTCGGCCCGGGCGCTACCGATCGGCCAGGGGCAGGCGGATCAGCTCGGCCCGGGAGGAGACGCCGAGCTTCACGAACACGTTCCGCAGGTGGTAGTCGATGGTCCGGCGGCTGAGGAACAGCTGGGCGCCGATCTCGCGGTTGGTCCCGCCCTCGCCGACCAGGCGGACGATCTGGAGCTCCTGGGGGGTGAGCTGGGTCAGGGTGCTGGGGTCGCGCTTGCGGGCCGTCTCGCCGGTGGCCCGGAGCTCGCTTCCGGCCCGCTCGGCCCAGGGGGCGGCCCCGATCCGCTCGAAGGTGGCCAGCGCGACCCGGAGGTGGGTGCGGGCCTCGGCCCGCCGCCTGGCCCGGCGCAGCTCCTCCCCGTAGGCCAGCTCGGTCCGGGCCTGCTCGAATGGCCGGGCCTGGCCGTCGTGGAGCCGGAGCGCCTCCTCGAAGTGGGCGGCGCGCTGCCCGTCCGGTCCGGCCAGGCCGCGGCAGCGGGCCAGCTGGGCCAGCAGCTCCGAGGTCCCGGCGACGGACGCCAGCTGCTCGAAGGCGGCCAGGGGGACGGTCGCGGCCTCGGCCTGGCCGCTGCGGACGGCCGCCTCGACCAGGTCGGGGACGGCGTAGATGGCGAAGAAGGGGCTGCCGGCGCCCGGTCCGGCCGCCAGCATCCCCTGGAACCTGGCCATGGCCTCGGCGGCCCGGCCCTGACCCAGCTCGAGCAGCCCGAGGGCGTTGACGGCCAGGGTCGCGGGCAGGCCGAGCCCGCGGGCGGCGGCCCGCTCCAGCGCCTGGGCGGCGGTCGCCCGGCACGCGGCCTCGTCGCCCCGCAGCGCCGCCAGGTGGGCAAGGGTGGCCAGGTGCCGGCAGGCGCTGGTGTCGTTGCCGGTCTCGCGGGCCAGCCGCAGCCCCTCGGTGGCGCTGGCCGTGGCCGCGTCGTGCCGGCCGGCGACCAGCTCCGTCGGGGCCAGGTACTCGAGCGCCACCGGCAGCAGCCCGACCGCGCCCTCCTGCCGGGCCCGGGCCACCGCCCGGGCGTACAGGGCGTTGCCGGTGTCGTGCTCGCCGACGAAGAAGGCGGCGATCCCGGCCCAGAGCAGCCGGCGCGGGTGCTGCATGGCCCCGGCCAGGGCGATGGCCCGGCGCAGCATCGGCGCACCGGCCGCGCCGTCGCCCTCGGCGACCCGGCCCATCCCCTGGAGCAGCTCGCTGAGGAACTCGCCGGCCTTGTCGGCCACGGGCAGGGCGGCGGCCCGGCGGCCGAGCTCGGCCGTCGGGGTCACGTCACCGGCGTAGCTGGCGATCTCGCTCGCCTCGACCAGCATCTGCGGGGCCTCGGTGGGGT
>DATABK010000628.1:0-3598 GCA_036259695.1 Actinomycetes bacterium
GTGGGCCAGGGTGACCGTGGACGGACGGGTGGGCTACGAGGGCATCCTGGACGCCGGGGACCGGCGCACCTTCACCGCCCGCCGCACCGTCGACCTGCACCTCGGCAACGCCGGCGGGGCCCGGCTGACCGTCGACGGCCACGACCGGGGCGCCCCCGGCCGGCCCGGCCAGATCTGGCGGGGACGGTTCACCCCGGACGCTTGACCGGGCAGGTGGGGGGCCGGACACTGAGGCAAGCGTCCCTATGGGGGAGGGGTGCATGGCGGCTGGCGACCTCGGCGACCACGGGCGGTTCAACGACCCGTCGTTGCTGGTGATGTCGAGCCTGGCCGACGGCCCCAAGCACGGCTACGCCATGACCAAGGACATCCAGCGGTTCGCGGGGGTCCTGCTCGGCCCGGGCACGCTCTACGGCGCCCTGGCCCGGCTCCAGCACCAGGGGCTGATCGAGGCCCTGCCGGCCGACGACCGCCGCCGCCCCTACCGGCTGTCCGACCGGGGGGCCAAGCTGCTGGCCGCCCAGCTGGAGACCCTCCAGCAGGTCGCCGACACCGGCCTGCGCCGCCTGGCCGGGGAGTAGCCGGCCGGGTCAGGGGCCGGTGGTCGTGGTCGTGGTCCCCGCGTTGGTCGTGGTGGTGGTGCCCCCGCCGTTGCCGTTGCCGTTGCCGCCACCGCTGCCGGTCCCGCCACCGCCGATCTGGCAGTCGGTCGGATTGGCCACACAGTTGCCGGCGTCGCCGAAGGCCTCCTCGAGGCTCCCGGACAGGATCACGACCCCGCTGACCAGCAGCAACGCCAGGATGGCGACCATCACCGCATAGGCGACCGCGGTGGCCCCCCGCTGCCCTCCGGCTCTGTCCACCCGAGGATTGTGCACCACCGCCAGGGACGGCGACAGAGCTACGAGCAGCGGGACAGGGGGTTGGGGAGCCGGCGGGCCCTGGGCCGGGGCGGCTGGGTGTCGTCGGACCGGTCGCGCCCGTCGGCCCCGGTGTCGCCGGCCTCGCGGCTGCGGGCCATCGGCAGCCGGACGGTGAAGGTCGAGCCGCGCCGGGGGGCGCTGGTCGCCTCGATCTCGCCGCCCATGGCCCTGGTCAGCTCGCGGGCGATGTAGAGGCCGAGGCCGGTGCCGCCGGTGGTCATGGTCATCGGGTCCTCGACCCGGTGGAACTTCTCGAACACCCGGTCGAGCTCCTCCCGGGGGATGCCCCGGCCCCGGTCGGCGACGGCCGCCATCGCCCAGCCGTTGTCGCGCCACACCCGCAGCCGCACCTCCTGGTCGGCCGGGGAGTACTTGTGGGCGTTGGAGATGAGGTTGGCCAGCACCTGGACCAGCCGGAGAGGGTCGGCGTCGACCTCCAGCGGCCCGGCGGGCAGCTCCAGCTCCAGCCGGCTTTCCGGCCCCCGCAGCCAGTCGGCGGCCGCCCGGCGGGCCGCCTCGGCCAGGTCGGTGCACTCGCGCTGCATGCCGACCACGGCCGTGCCCCCCGGCTCCGAGGAGATCCGCGAGGCCAGGAGGAGGTCCTCGACCAGCCGGGCCAGGTGGTCGGCCCGCTCGGCCACGATCCGCAGCATGTCCTGGCGCTTGTCCTCCGACAGGTTGGGCCCGCGGGCCTGGAGGATCTCCACGTAGCCCTTGATCGGGGTGATCGGGGTGCGCAGCTCGTGGGAGACGGTGGCCACGAAGTCGGTCTTGGCCCGCTCGGCCTGGCGGATGCGGGTGACGTCGTGGACGATCACCACGTCGGTGGTCCACTCCCCGCCCTCGTACAGCAGTGAGTGGTTACAGCGCAGCCACCGCTCCAGGCCCTCTGAGGTGCGGATCTGGACCTCGGCCGAGGCCCGGGGGCGCTCGGGGGTGGCCGCGGCCAGCAGGTCCTCCAGCCGGACCAGCTTGCCGTCGAGGTCGCGGCCGGCCAGCAGCTCGTTGTAGGGCAGGCCGACGGCGTCGTCGCCCGCCACCCCACAGATTCGCTCCATGGCCTGGTTCCAGACCCGGACCCGGCCCTTGCCGTCCAGCAGCAGGATGCCGTCCGAGGAGAGCCCGAGGATCTGCTCCAGGGTCGACTTCTCCTCCTTGATCTGGGCCACCTGGGTGGCGTTGCCCAGGGTCACGGCCAGGCCCGAGGCCAGGGGGGAGAGGAGCTGGAGGTCCTGGCGGCCCAGCCGCATCCCGGCGCCGTCGGAACTGTCCCGGCGCAGGTTGCCGAGCACGATCACGCCCAGGTGCCGGCCCTGGGCGACCAGGGGCGCGACCAGCAGCTCGCGCCAGCCGTCGGGGGCCTGGCCGGGCCGGCCCACCACCGGGCCGGTCCCCTCGCCGAGCAGGGCCAGGGCGGCCAGGTCGGCCGGGTCGGCCGGGCCGAAGCGGAAGCCGTCGGGACCGTGGATGGCTCCGAAGGGCCGCCCGGCCCCCTGGGCGAACAGCAGGTGGGCCTCCTCGGCCCCGAACAGCCGGGCCACCTTGGGCAGGACGTTGGGCAGCACCTCCTCCAGGACCAGCGAGGAGGCGAAGGCCTGGCCGACCTCGTAGAGGTGCTGGAACCGGTCGCGCTCCTGCATCTGCCGCTCGGCCGAGCGGTAGGCCAGCCACAGGGTGGCCGCCGGCAGCAGCACCGCCGGCAGGGCCACCGGCTCGCGCAGCCACAGGACGACCCCGATCAGCCCGACGGCCGAGTTGCCGAGGAAGATGAGGGTCGACAGCTTGAAGGACTCCTGGACCACCTCCCAGACCGGCCGGTCCTCCAGCATGGCCAGCAGCTGGCTGATGAGCAGCAGGTTGACCAGGGTGAAGACGGCCACGCCGACGGCCATGGCCGTCATCCCGCGGGCGCTGAGCAGCTCGGCGCGGCCGGCGACCAGGTGGTAGAGGCCGATCGCCGGGGCCAGGGCGGTGGCGTACATGCCGAGGTTGAAGACCGCCTTGACCGGCGCCCGGCGCTGCACCACCTGGGCCACCAGCAGCCCGGCCAGGGACACGGCGATCGCCTGGCCGGCCGGGAGCAGGGCGATGTTGGCCACCACCATGCCCTCGTACAGGTTCAGCATCTCCAGGGCGCCCCGGTGGGGGAGGCGCAGCCCGGCGATCTCGGAGGCGGCCGTGAGCACCAGCAGGGCGGCCAGCGTCGGCCACACCGAGCGGTCCCAGCCGCCCGGGTCCAGCAGGATGACGGCGCCGCTGGCCCCAAGGCCAGCGGTCGCCACCAGCACGATGAACCACCGGAGCCGCGGCGGCAGCCCCCTCAAGGTCATCCCTCCTCTCGATCTGCGGTGTCAGCGCCTCGGTCTGGCCCAGCTCCTGGCCGCCCAGGCGCCCGCGGTCCAGCGGCGCGAGGCCCAGCTCCTGGCCGACCAGTCGATGGCCGCCCAGCTCCGCGCGGCCCAGCTGCGCGCCTCCCAGGCCAGCTCGGCCCAGCTCCTCGCCGCCCAGCTGCGGGCGGCCAGGTCCCCGGAGCTCCAGGCCCGCTCGGCCCAGCTGCGGGCGGCCCAGCTGCGGGCCAGCCAGTCGACCGCCCCGCCGGGCCCGGACCCGTCGAGGGCGCCGGCCCGCACGCCGCCCCAGGACCACTGGAGGGCGGCCCAGCCGGCCGGCTCGAG
>DATABK010000629.1:0-4841 GCA_036259695.1 Actinomycetes bacterium
CGGTCTGGTCCTGGACGAACAGGACCACGCTGAGCGGTCCGGTGGCGTTGGAGAGGCGCCCGACCAGGGAGGCGAGCAGGAGGGGCCGGGCACGGGGGAGCCGGAGGACGGCCAGATAGGAGGAGCCCACGGCCAGATCCTACGGCTTCCACCCGGTCGAGTGGTATGGGCCCCATGCACCAAACGCACGCCTCTGCGTGGAGGTCCCGAGGCGATTAGTGGTTCGTGAGCGGCGGGATGTAGAAGGTACGGGATGGGCAGCAGAAGCCCCGGATTGCCGCGAACGACCCACGAACCACGACCCGGAAAGGAGTGGATTCGGTTGCCGTCCCCCCGGCACGTCAAATGGGGCTAGTAAGAACGAGCCACGAATACGTACCCCGAGTGGTCCACTCGGGGTACGCTAGTTCCCGAGGTCGTTGGGGCCCGCCGCCGTTGGGAGGGCGCGGAGATGCCGGGCAGGCTCAGGTCGTATGTCATCGCCGTTGGCGTCTCGGGCCTGCTCGTGCTGGTCGCCCTGGTGCCCACCCTCGACCTCGACCGCGTCCGCGAGGTCGGCGGGGCGATCGCCCTGTTCACCTGCTTCGTGGTCGGCGGCGAGCTGGTCTCGATCCGCCTGCTCCACGACAACCGGGTCAAGGACCTGGCCGTCACCACCACCTTCGCCTACGGCCTGGTGCCGCTGGCCGGCACGGCCGTGGCCGTGCTGGTGTTCATCTTCGCCTCGGTGGTGGCCGACCTGGGCCGGGGCAAGCCGCTGGTCAAGACGCTGTTCAACGCCGCCCAGTACGTGCTCGCGCTGGCCGCCGGCGGGCTCGTCTACCACGCCCTCGGCGGCGGCTACGAGATCACCACGGCCACCCTGCCCGCCCTGGCCGCCGGCGGGCTGGCCTTCATGCTGGTCAACCACCTGCTGGTCAGCATCGTGATCAGCCTGGACCAGGGCCTGCCCATCCTCCAGGGGCTGCGCCGCGACGACCTGCGCCTGGAGCTGGGCAGCTCGGCCATGGTGCTGGCCCTGGCCCCGGTGGCGGTGGTGGTGGCCGAGCGGAGCCTGCTGCTGCTGCCGGCCCTGATCCTGCCCCTCGGGGCCGTCTACCTGGCCTCCAAGGCCGAGATACGGGCCAAGCACGACCAGGCCCAGGCCGAGGAGGCGGCCGAGCGCCAGCGCCGCCTCACCGAGAAGGAGCAGGAGGTCGTCCGCCGCCTCCAGGAGACCGACCGGCTCAAGACCGACCTCATCAACACCGTCTCCCACGAGCTGCGGAGCCCGCTGACGACCATCGTCGGCGTCTTCGGGATCCTGGAGGTCCGGCGCGACCGGGTCAGCCCGGAGGAGCGGGACGAGCTGGTGGCGATGGGCATCCACCAGAGCGAGCGGCTGCACCGCATGATCGAGCAGCTGCTGCTGACCGCCCGCTTCGAGCAGGCCGACGGGGTGGCCTCGCTGCGGGGGGCCCGGGTCGAGCTGGACGCCGCCGAGCTGGTCCGCCAGGCCGGGGCCGAGGCCAGGGCCCGCCACCACGACCGCCAGATCGCCATCGAGACCAACGGCGCCCTGCCCGTCCGGGTCGCCCAGGACGCGGTCGTGCAGGTCCTCGGCAACCTGCTCGACAACGCCTGCAAGTACTCCCCGGACGGCGAGCCGGTGCGGCTGTCGGGGACCCGCGAGGGCGCCGAGGCGGTCCTGGCCGTCGAGGACGCCGGTCCCGGCATCCCCGAGGCCGAGCGCCAGCGCATCTTCGACCGCTTCACCCAGCTCGAACGGCACATCCACCGCCGCGCCGGCGGGGTCGGCCTCGGCCTCTACATCGCCCGCCAGCTGGCCCGCAGTCAGGACGGGGAGCTGCTGGTGGTCGACCCCACCGGAGGCCGGGGGGCCCGCTTCGAGCTCCACCTCCCTCTGCTGCCGGAGACCGCCGGCTCCTGACGCCCCCAGATCGGGCGTTTTACAGCTCGTCCCGGGGTTAGTCAGGCCTCTGCTGCCAAGCCAACCAGGCATCAAGGCAAGCAGGGAGGAGACGCCATGAGCCAGTACAGCACCGAGCCGGCCGGCGCCGCGGCGTACGGCACCGAGCCGGCGTTCGGCACCGAGGGCTCGACCGCCACCACCGGGGACGGCGGGTCGACCACCGACCAGGTCAAGGACCAGGTCAAGGAGAAGGCCCAGGTGGCCCAGGACAAGGCGCGGGGCGCCATGGGCCAGGCCAGGGGCCGCATCAGCGGCCAGGTCGACCAGCGCTCGACCCAGGCCGGCGAGCGCATCGCCGGGACCGCCGCGGACGTGCGCTCGATCGCCGACGAGCTGCGCAACCAGGGCAAGGACGCTCCGGCGACCATCGCCGAGCAGGTCGCCAACCAGGCCGACCGGGTCGGCGACTACCTCAAGGGAGCCAGCGGCGACCGCCTCCTGCGCGACGTCGAGGACTTCGCCCGGCGCCAGCCGATGCTGGTCGCGGCGGCCGGCCTCGCCCTCGGCTTCGCCGCCTCGCGGTTCCTCAAGGCCTCCAGCAGCCGCCGCTACGAGTCCGGCTACCAGAGCTACGGCGGCGGGGACTACGACCGGACCTACACCAGCCCGTATGACACCAGGACCTATGACGCCGGAACCTACGGCGCCGGGACCTACGGGGCTGGGACCGCGTACGACACCGGCACGGCCGGTACCACCGGAACCAGCTACGACGCTGACGTGGACGTGACCGTGGTCGAGACCTACGACCCGGACACGGCGACCGCCGAGCCGCTGCGCGACACCTACGACGAGCGGAGGTCGTGATGTCCTCCCAGGTTCCCGGGGACACCGAGGACCTGCGCGACCGGTCCCTCGGTGAGCTGCTCAAGCAGCTCTCGGAGCAGACCACCCGGCTGGTCCACCAGGAGCTCGAGCTGGCCAAGGCCGAGATCCAGCAGAAGGGCAAGCAGGCCGGCATGGGCGCGGGGATGTTCGGCGGCGCGGGCGCGCTCGGGCTGGCCGCCCTCGGCGCCCTGACGGCCTGCTTCATCCTCGCCCTGAACGCCATCATGCCGGCCTGGCTGGCCGCCCTGATCGTGGCCGTTGTCTACGGGATCATCGCCTTCGTCCTGGTCAAGCAGGGCCAGGCCAGGATGAAGCGGGCCGCCCCGCCGGTGCCCGAGCAGACCATCGAGACGGTGAAGGAGGACGTGGAATGGGCCAAGACCCAGATGCGATCCGAGAAGAGATAGAGCAGACCCGGGCCGAGATGAGCGAGACTGTCGAGGCCGTCGGCTACAAGGCCGATGTGCCCTCGCGGGCCAAGGAAGCGGTGAGCGACAAGGTGGAGAACGTCAAGTCCAAGGTGACCGACACCGCCACTCGGGCCAAGGAGGCCGTGGTCGGGACCGCGTCCCGGGCCGGCGACTCGGTGAGCGGGGTCGCCTCGCGGGCCGGTGACGCCACCCCGAGCGGTGGCGAGGTCAAGCAGAAGACCCGGCAGGTGGCCGGGATGGCCAAGCAGAACCCGCTCGGGCTGGCCATCGGCGCCGCCGCCCTGGGCTTTTTGGCCGGGCTGGCCGTGCCCTCGACCCGGGTCGAGGACGAGAAGCTCGGGCCGGTGGCCGACCAGGTCAAGGACAGGGTCAAGGAGACCGGGCAGGAGGCCCTGGACCGCGGCAAGCAGGTCGCCCAGGAGGTGGCCAGCACGGCCACCGAGACGGCCAAGGAGAAGGCCCAGGAGCAGGGTCAGGGGCTGGCCGGGAGCGCCAAGCAGAGCGCTCAGGAGGTCGCCCAGGACGCCAAGTCCCAGGCCGGCAGCTCCTCCTCGGGCCAGGGGCTGTAGAGAAGCCAGGTGACCGAGCGCAACAACGGCGACGCGGCCGGCAGGGACGCCGAGCGCCCCAGCGAGATCCCGCCGCGAGGATGGTTCGCCATCCTCCGGCGGGTCATGGCTGAGGTGAAGGAGGACAACGTCGCCCTGCTGGCCGCCGGCGTCGCCTTCTACGCCATGCTGGCCATCTTCCCGGCGATCATCGCCGTGGTCACGGTGTACGGCATGGTCGCCGACCCCAACCAGGTGGAGTCCCAGGTCGGCGAGTTCGCCCAGAGCCTGCCGTCCGGCGCCGACCAGCTGCTCACCGAGCAGCTCAAGAACGTGACCAGCGCCGGCCGGCAGTCTCTGTCGATCGGGCTGGCGGTCAGCCTCCTGGCCGTGCTCTGGAGCGCCTCGGGCGGGGTCCAGGGACTGGTCAAGGGCCTCAACGTCGTCTACGACGAGCGCGAGTCGCGCGGGTTCTTCAAGCTCCGCGGCCTTTCCCTGCTGCTCACCCTGGGGGCGATCGTGGTCGCGGTGATCGCCCTGGCCTTGATCACGGTGTTCCCGGCCGTGATCGACAACCTCGGGCTGGGCCAGGCCGGGGAGCTGGCCGCCTCCATCGCCCGCTGGGTCGTCCTGGCCCTGCTGGTGCTGGTCGCCGTGGCCGTGGTGTACCGGTTCGCCCCCGACCGGGCCAGCCCGCGCTGGCGCTGGGTCAGCTGGGGGGCGGTGGTCGCGCTGGTCCTGTGGCTGCTAGGCTCCGTCGGGTTCAGTTGGTACGTCGACAACTTCGGCAAGTACAACCAGACCTATGGCGCCCTGGCGGCGGTGATCATCCTGCTCCTCTGGCTGTTCCTCTCGGCCTTCGCGGTGCTGCTCGGCGCCGAGTTCGACGCCGAGATCGAGCGCCAGACGGCCAGGGACACGACCACCGGCCCGGAGCGCCCCCTGGGCGAGCGTGGCGCCGAGGCCGCCGACACCGTCGGCGAAAGCCCGCAGCGCCGGTGACGGCGCCGCTGGTCGCGGTCCCCACCTACCGCCTGGGTCCCGGGCGGGTCGGGAACTGGG